>JAYROD010000488.1:0-2395 GCA_041911835.1 Fimbriimonadaceae bacterium
AGTGAGCGGTCATGCCCAGACCCGGCTGCAGAGTCGGAACATCCAGATGGGCAAGGCGGAATGGGAGCGGGTGATGTCCGGGGTCGACAAAGCGGCCGCCAAGGGTGCGAAAGAATCGCTGGTGTTGATGGATGACGTCGCGCTCGTTGTCAGCATAAAGAACAAGACCGTCATAACAGCCGTGGACAAGGAGCGGCTGAAGGAGAACGTTTTCACGAATATCGACAGCGCGGTGATCGTGTAGTCGCCGCAACAACCGCAGTCGTCGGCCTCGAAAACGCTGGAGCCGAGCCCCCGGGGCCGGCAAGCGCAGGCGAACCGAGAATGGTTCCGCCTCCGGGCGCCAAGACTGCATCTATGGAGAAAGAACCACTATGATGCAAGCACTCTTGGCTGGCGTGGCCAGCATTAAGGCGCAGCAAA
The DNA here is from genome assembly GCA_041911835.1 of Fimbriimonadaceae bacterium. GTDB lineage: Bacteria > Armatimonadota > Fimbriimonadia > Fimbriimonadales > Fimbriimonadaceae > JAYROD01. Next base: position 424 of record JAYROD010000488.1, read on the forward strand.
CACGGATGAACGTCATCGGCAATAATCTTGCCAACGTCAATACGACTTCTTTCAAAAGCAGCCGCGTGACGTTTCAAGACATGATCGCTCAGACGATTCGCGGCGCCTCCAAACCGACCTCGGCTGTGGGTGGTACGAATCCGATCCAGTTCGGGTTGGGCGTCCTTATTGGCGCCACAGACACCAATACGAGCCAGGGCTCGCTGAACGCTACGAACCGACCCACCGACCTGGCGATCCAGGGCAATGGCTTCTTCTTGGTCAGCAACGGCTCCGGAATCGACTATACGCGCGACGGCGCGTTCGATCTGGACGCCACCGGAACGCTCGTTCACCGAGCCACCGGCGAGAAGGTGATCGGTTGGAGCGCCGACTCGTTGGGCAAGGTGGACACGAGCCAACCGCTGACCGCATCCTCATCGCTTTCGATCCCGTTGGGCTCGATGAGCGCCGTGCAGCAAACGTCCAAGGCCAGCTTTGCGGGAAATCTCAACGCGAACGCCAATATGGGGCCGGTTCCGCCCGCCGACCAGTGGTCGACGGTGGTTCGAGTGTATGACAGCGTTGGCGGAGCGCACGACGTGACCTTGACGCTAAAAAATAGGAAGGACGGTTCGGCGGGATACGCTCTCGACGGAACGCCTCCGGCTGGTGCGGTCACGAGTTGGGAATGGGAAGCTACCGAGAATGGCGTGCCGATCGGCGACTGGAACAACACCCTTGTTCCTCCGACGGCCGTCAACGAGCCGCTGTTTTTCGACGGCACGGGCAAGCTCCTCAATCCACTGGCTTTGGGGAACGTGAGAATCCCGGCGTCGACCTCTGCACCCGAGTTCGACGTACAGTTGGATTTCTCGAAGATAGAGCAGCTCAAAACAGAAACCCAGGTGCAGCCGACGGACCAGAACGGTTTCCCTCCGGGATCGCTGCAGAGCTTCTCGATCGGGCCGGACGGCACGATTACAGGTCTCTTCACCAATGGTCTGATCCGGACGCTCGGTCAGGTTGCAATGGCTGTATTCCCGAACCCGGGCGGTCTCGAGCGGATTGGGAGCAACCTCTACCGAACCACTGATAACTCCGGTATTGCCGTAACGGGTACAGCCCGAACCGGCGGCCGCGGCACGATCAGCTCGGGATTCCTCGAGCAGTCGAACGTCGACATCGGAGATGAATTCACGGACCTCATCGTGACTCAGCGCGGATTTCAGGCGAATACGCGAATCGTCACGACAGTCGATGAGATGCTGCAAGATCTGATCAATATGAAGCGATAGTGATCCGGCAAGGGGGACGATGATTGGGGCACTCGGCGAACGCGTTCGGGGGCCCCAATCATTTGAGGTAGGTGATGGGTAACCTCAGAATATGAAGCGTGAGGTTCATTCCACTCCCAACGCACCCGCGGCCATCGGGCCCTACAGCCAGGCGATCGGCGCCGAAGGCCGGCTCCTGTTTATGAGCGGGCAGATTCCACTCACCCCTTCCGGTGAAATCGTAGCTGGTGATGTGAAAGCTCAAACGATGCAGGTGCTCGCCAACATGAACGCCGTGCTCGAATCGGCGGGTCTCAGCTTCAAGAACATCGTCAAGACCACGATCTTCCTCTCGTCGATGGAGCATTTTGCCGCCGTAAACGAAGTCTACGGCGGCGCTTTCGAATCCGAACCGCCGGCGCGTTCAACGGTGGCGGTGGCTGGACTGCCCCGGGGCGTCGACATCGAGATCGAGGCCGTCGCCGTTTTCTAGCGCCATGGATAGCGAATCCGCTCAACGCAAACACGTCGTTTCGGTCAGTCTCGGATCTAGCAAGAGGAATAAAAGCTTCGAGGTCGAGATCCTGGGGATACCCTTCCTGATTGAACGAATTGGCACCGATGGCGACATGCGCCAGTTCGCCGACATGTTCGCCAAGCTCGATGGAAATGTGGACGCCCTTGGAGTGGGCGGCGCGGACATTTACGTCGTCATC
>JAYROD010000489.1:0-3314 GCA_041911835.1 Fimbriimonadaceae bacterium
CAGGATCCTGCGCGTGGCGCCGCCGTTCAGGTGACGGAAAGCAAGGCGGTTCGCCTTGGGAGCGCCAAGATAGCCGATGGGGGCGGGGAGCCCATGTTCGACCCCGCAGCGACCCCCATTTTGGAGTTCTGGGTTAAGCCGACCGTGATCGAATCCTATGAAGTCCGCGTGCTCGACCGTCATGGCGAAACGATCGGATCCGTTGTCGTGGGACAGCCACCGAGGATTCCGCGAGAGGCCGAAAAGGACGAGATGATCGCCACCCGATTCCTTCCAATAAAGGTCGGAGAGTGGCAAAAGGCGACCATCGATTTACGCCTTCCGAAGTCCGATCGGATGCCTTGGGAAATCGTGGTCGCCCCTCCACCCTTTAACACCTACTTTGAGCGCCAGGTTGGGGGCCCTACGGCTGTGAGCTTTGCAGGATTCGCCGCTCGAGCCGCGTCGGTGGACGATGACCACACGACGCTTACAACGGAGCAGGCACTTTCCGAGGTCGAACAGCGTGCGCTTCAGGCGGCCAAGGTTCAAGAACCGGCTTCCGAAGCGGACAAAGCGCTGCTCTTCGAGCTCCTGAAGGACCAGAAAGAGCTTGTTCGGCTCAATGCCGCTGCTGCCTTGAACCGAGTCAGGGCCCCGGACACCGTCCCATTGCTTATCGACCAAAGCAAGAGCGCCAGCCCGCAAATCGCGCAGATGGCGATCGACGCTCTCGCCTTCCAGGGTACCGACGCGGCCTGGAGTTCCATATTGGAGAGCGTTGTCAAGGGCCCCTTCGATTTCAACCGACAATATGCCACCCGGCAGATGGGGAACAAGGGTGATGGAATGGTCGCGAACCTCATCACCACGATGATGACGTCCCGAAGTTGGCACGGTCGCCGAGAAGGCGCTCTTGCGCTCCCCAAGATGCCTGGAAAAGAGACGCCCCTTCTTCTTATCTCGCTGCTGCAGGAAATCGAGCCGGGTGTGCGCTTGGCTGTCACCCGAGGAGCTGATCCGTCGGTGGAGCTAGTCAATCGCAGACTCCTGTGGGCGGCAGTCAATGACCCGAGCGAAGAGGTTCGCGCCGAAAGCTTCTTGACCCTGACCCGCTCCTCGATGGCGGATTACAGGGCGGAGGGCTACAAAGGCGTCCGCAATGACGCCAAAGCGATCCGACTTCGGCTTCTCGAGGCGTTTCGCGAGAAGCCCAGCGAGGATCAAAGAGGCGCGCTTCGCTTGGCCGTCGTCGACGCGAGCGCCGAGGTTCGAGCCGCTGCACTCAGAGCCTTTGCAAAATTGCCCAATCCGGTCGAGGCCGCCGAAATCGAGAATTCGTTTGTGGATAAAGACCCCAGGGTTCAGGCGGCGCTCGTTGAGTTGGCAAAGGCGAAAGGGATCAAGCTAAGTGATGCCGCACTCCAAAACCTCCGCTCCAGCGTCGATAAGAATGTGGCAGCTCTGGCACGTTCACTGGGCGGGTAACGGGCTCGGATCGGGCATTTCGGCTTAACGGTCGAATGGGGGCACGAATCTTGCCGTTCTCGGCGTTGAATTCCTCGTCGGCGACAGGATGTCGGCTACGATAGTATGAGTAAGAAGATGGACAGCAAAGCGAAGAGTGTGTGGACGGCGCTGGGCGTGCTGGCGGTGGGCGGATCGCTCGTTGCAGGTGCGCTTTCGCGAGACCGCGTCGAGACGGGTTCGGCGAGCATCCCGGTCGCCAATCTCGAGGGAATGGTGGCCTCCAATTCGAAGGCGATCGACGTCGGAGAGAGCGATTTCTTCTATCAGCTCATGCAACTCCTGGAAAAGGAGTATGTCGATCCAGTCAAAGAGGACGACAAGCTCGCCGTCAGCTCGGTTCGAGGAATGGTGTTGAGCCTATCCGACCCGGACAGCTTCTTCATGGACCAGGATCATTTCAAGGATTACCTCGACCAGCAGGCCGGCAAATTCAAAGGCATTGGCGCCGAATTCGAACTCAAATTCACCCCCGAGCAGCTTGCGACGATCGCGAAGAAAGACGGCCATCCCGACCCTGCGCTACTCATACCGGATCTCATCGTTTCATTCGTAGCTCCAGGAGGTCCCGCCGCATTGGCTGGGATCAAACCTGGCGATCAGGTTCAAACGATCGATGGAAGGTGGGTACTCGCGACCGGCCCGATCAAAGCGTTCCGCGATCGCCAAAAGCAGGTGACTGAGGGCAAGCTGCCGGCAGCGGCCCTGAATTCCGAGCGCGCCAAAATGAGGGATATGCTCAAGACGAGCATGACCCCCGGGCGCGCCAGGGAACTCATGTCCAGCGGCACCTCGGGCCCCATCGCGATCACCGTCCTGCGAGGCGGCAAACCGATTGAATCCAAATTGATCAAGGCGTTGACGACCGTGCCCAGCGTGCGGACGCTGCCCAACGGCTCCATCGCGCTCAGGTTTTACTCCGGCGCCGCCCAGGCGCTCGCGCAAGCCATCCAAGGCAAGCAAGACGTGACCATAGACCTCAGGGACAGCGGGGACGGCAACTATCAGGCGATGCGAGAAACCCTCGCCGCGCTCGCTCCCGCAGGGTCTTATGGGCTGTTGACGACTGAGCGAAACGGCTCGTCGCTCCTGTTCCAAATCGAGAAAGGGGCGTCGAGTACCCCCAAGCTCACTTTGGTCGTCGATGGTTCGACTGAAAGCAACGCAGAGATCTTCGCGTTGGCGCTCTCCTCGAAGGGCCTGGCCAAGCTGGAGGGCGAGAAGATGGCCGGCAAGCGCAAGGTCGTCGAGATCGTCTCGCTGCCGGGCGGTTCGGGATACACGCTGGCGACTGGAGTCTATCGTCCTGAACTCACCGAGGAGAAGAAAAGCTGATGAAGTCCCTCGCAAAAGTGATCGTGTTCGTCGCCGCCCTTCTCGTGACGTTTGGCATCGGCTTCGCTTGGAGAGACCTTCGAAGCGGGAGCGCGCCATCGATGTCGGCGATCCAACGGTTGGTGAAAGGCGACCAGTCGGGCGTACGGGCCACTCCTACGCAAGTCTTCAAGAAGGCATTCCAACAGATCTCCGCTGATTTTTATAAGCCGGTTGATCCAACCAAGCTCAAATACGCAGCAATGGAGGGCCTTCTCAGCAGCCAGGGCGACCCTCACACGATCTTCATGGAGCCGAAGATGGCCAAGGAGTTCGCTGACGATACCAAGGGCAACTTCGTCGGTGTCGGCGCTAGGCTCCTGCCCGATCCGCTGGGCGCCAAGGTGATGAACGTCTTCGACGATGGCCCTGCCCAGCATGCTGGAGTGAAGGAGGGCGACATCATATCCGCCGTCGACGGCAAGTCCGTTGGC
>JAYROD010000490.1:0-2653 GCA_041911835.1 Fimbriimonadaceae bacterium
CGCCCGATCCTTCCTGGACGGGCTGGGGGCCGCAAGTGCACGAATACAGTGCTACTCTGGGTCGACAAGCGTGTGGGCTACGTCGACGCCACGCTGCTTCAAGGCTGCTTTGACGAGCCTGATCTTTTTGTCCAGCCAATCGGTGTCCATGTTGCCCTGGCTATAGGAGTACAACTTGCGAGCTCGCAGGTCGCGCAAGGTGTCCATCAGGCGCCGCGTCGAGTAGTTCTCGAGATCGCCGATCGTGTCGATTCCATCCATATCGATCGGATGGTCTTGGTCGTCGTTGAAGCCCCATGGATAGGAGTTGTAGTTGCCTTCGATATCCGCCTGAAGCGTGAAGCCTCCCGGTTGCGTGGCGGTGACCTGAAGTGGCATCGAGAAACTCGAGCAAGCGTCGATCTTCGTCGTCTGCTTATCTCCGCCGGATAGTGTGACGACGCCTCGTGCCAGGTTCGTGAGCTGAAGCATCAAGGGAAACGCCTGTTTCGGCATCCCCTCCAGCCCCTCGACCGTGACGTGCGCTTGGGCCTGTTCTCCCCGAACAAGCGTCGATTTATCAATCGCGAGGGAAACCTTCAGAGTGTTCGTCTTGAGAGCCTGGGTCTTCGAACCCTCCTGAACCTCGACGGTCGTCGATCCCGGCTTCATTGGCAGCGGTTGAACGACGGCGCCACGAGGTGTTTCCGCCAAGATCACGCCGGCTTGGCTGCCTACCGAAACCTTGGTGTTCGAAGCATCCCCATCAAAGGGACCGGTGATCGAAATCGGGCGTCCTGCCTGGGCAACCGGACCGGTGCGGAAAGGTTCCGGGTCATTCGGATCGGGAACGTGTTGACCGCTGAACGTGGGTGGAGGCAGTGGGTGCCGAAGGTACGGTTCGGGGATAGTCTGGTCAAGCGGCGCTTGGCTTGCCGGAGTCTGGACGTTCGGAGGCGCTTGCTGCGGCCGGAACGGCTCGGGTCCAAATCCCCCGAACTGGGTCTCGCCGACGACGTGGCCCGTGGCGTCTTTCAGAACGAGTGGCAAACCGGCTGCAAGAGCTGCGGCGCTGATGGTGGATGTCAGCCGCCCTTTCTTGGGGGCAGCCGTTCCTCCCGCAAATTCGACGACATAGCCTTCCAGCGTGGCCGAGTTCGATTTCTGCTCGGCAGGGGTCTTCCCACTGGGTTCGGCGATCACGAGGCCGGAAATCTGATCGCCGGCCTGGAACTCGCATGGCAGCGTGACCGCTATCGTGCCACCTTGCACGTGAAATCGGGCTATGGCCAGGCCGTTCGCCAACTGAATCGCGACGCTCGGCGACATTTGGGTCGTCGGGGCCAAGCAAAGGACGCTCAAAGTGAGGACGTGGATCATTGTGTCCCTCCCATGCCGCAAGTGCGGCTTCCTGCTCCTGCGAATGGATTGGAGGGACCGGAGTTCGAAGAGTCCTAGGACTTTTCAGGCCGCGCAGCGAGCAACGGACTCATGTCGGGATTCGATCGCCCGAGCCAATTTCTTGAGGGCGGAACTGGTGGCTGGATTGTCTTCTTCGTCGCTGGAGAGGCAACGAACAAGCACCTCCCAGGCCTCTTCCCGCGTCAGCGCAACCCAAACGACATCCTGCATGGACTTCATACCCGGTATTTCTATCGGCATTCGGCGTAACGATTTGGAGCCCAAACGTCCGAATGGATGGGGGCGTTCGATACGTCAACAGGGAAATGGACAAGGAGTGTTCAGGGCTTTTTTGCGAGATTCTTCAGATTTGCTTCAAATGAAGCTGTAATCCGGGCCAAAAAAGCGATAATAGTAATTGGCGGGTTTGTGAACCAATGATGGGTTCAAGAATGAGAGTGTTGGCATGGTGGGCGGTGGGCGCGCTTCCTCTGGGAGCGGCGGCACAATCTCCTTTTGCCATTACCGACCCGACAAAGCCCGATCCCGCGACCACGATCGGCGGTCAAATGTCCGTCGACCTCGTCCCGATCGATCCTAATTCATTCTCGATCTCCCTTCGCCACGGCAATCTGCTCTCCGGTTCCGAATCGGTCGTCTTAGGGGCGCGAACGCTCAAAAAGGGCTCCGAATACGCGATCGACTACGCGGCCGGAACGATTTATCTCATGGTTAAGGGTCGTCCCGGCGACTCCGTTCGGGTTCAATATCGGTACGACCCGAACAGGTCCGCGCAGGCCGGCTCAGGGGCAACTGGTGGCTTCGGAGGGTTCAACTTCAACGTGCTGCCCGGCGCGACGATGATGCTGGGACTTGGCATGACCGAGAGGCTTGCCGACGGAACGGTGCTTCAAACCAACAGCTATGCGTTGAAAAACGCCTTCAAGCTAAACGGTGGCTCCGCTAACGGCATATTCATCATCGGAGACCGCAAAAAGGTCCAGGCTCAGTCCCTCTACGAGACGCCTGGCAAGCAAGGCGCAGTCGACGAAGGCCGCTCTCAGGCGCTGCTTCAAAATTGGTCCGGGAACTTCATGGGAGGCAAATTCTCCCTGGACTACCAGGACATTTCAAAGAACTTCACCGCGTTCCAGTCGTTTACAGACGCAGGATACGAAAAGGCGGCTGTCGATCAATTTCAGAAGGAGAAGGGCCTCAAGCGAAACGGCTATTCGTTCTCCGGGTTGGGAGGCGCAAAGCTCAACTTCAGCAA
>JAYROD010000491.1:0-2876 GCA_041911835.1 Fimbriimonadaceae bacterium
GCCGACGTCGGCCGACCTGGTTTCAGCATTTGCGTCCTGCTTGAGGGCTCCAGTGACCAACTGCGCAGCGAGAACGGTTTGGATAACTCCCGATATGTGATCCGCGGTCCCGCCCGCGGCAGATTTTCCGTCGCTGGAGATATTCACCATCTTCGCTTGAGCCAAAGCGTTTGCAATTACCGGCGCGATTTGCGGGAGCATCTCAAGTTGCCGCAGGGAAAGGTAAGCGTTCCCGCCCTCGGCGATAGCCGCGTTCACCTCTCGGATTGCTTCCGCCTGGGCTGCCGCGACGGTGCGCAGTTTGATAGCTTCTGCCTGGGCAGCGGCTTCGGCCTGGACGCGAACCTGATCGGCGTCGGCGACGGCCTTGGCACTTTGGGTGGCTTTCAGTTCAGCTTCTCGTTGTTTAGCCAGCGCCAGTTGCTTTTGAGCTTCGGCTTCGGCGATGACGGAGGCGTTTTGCGCCTTGCGCTGTTCGAGGTCCCGCTGCTTGTCGTTGACGGATTGTTCCGCCGCCAATTGCGCTTCTCTCGCCCTTCGCTCCTGGTCGGCAGTGACGATATCGGCGTTCGCTTTCGCTTCGACAGCGGACTGACGGCGCCGGGCTTCGGCAACTTCGCTTTGCACTTCCTTGATGTTCAGGGAATTGAAGACGAGGCCCAGGTCTTGCAGTTCTCTCGAGCAGGCGCTCTTAATGATGATCGCGAGTCGATCGTCATCCTCGGTGGAAGCCAGCATGGAGCTTGAGATCGGCGCCGGACGAGGTTCCTCGCCGGCTGTCTGCGTCGGCGGCTTCAAATTAAAGAGTTCATCGTGGTGGAGCAGGTTGATGGCGCGTCGACCCGTCGAAGTCAAAAGGTCCGTCAGAATCGAGGTCTGCTCCATCTCCGACTTGGAGAAGAACTTGTTCGCCGCCGTTTTGATCATTTCATTCGCATCGCCGACGCTGACGATCGCGCTGGCCAAGACACGGACCTTGATGGGCTTTGGCTGCCCCATCTTGTCGACGTCGGCCGTTTGGTCGGCGATGTCGAGGTCGATGTTGATCGCCTTCGAAGGGATGGTAGTCGCGGTCGTAAAGATCGGAATTTCGATCGCCTTACCGGGGCCGCGGTAGATAGATGTCGCCCCCTTGAACCAGCTCACGAGGCGGATGGTTCCAGCGTCGACAGTTCGCAGAAAACGGCCGACGATGATCGGAATGAAAAGGATGGCGAGAACGATGGCGCCGGCCAGAATCACGATTTGCGGAATCTGGCCCTGCGGCGTGCCTTGTGCGAGAAGATTCATAGTGGTTTCCCCATCCCGTGGTTACGGTGTTCGGGCGATGCGCGTTGCTAATCGGAAAGTTCGCGAGTGACCTTGCATGTTCCTTTCGAGGGATCGACGTCCGTGATGACCACCGTGTCACCCTTGCGCACTTGGACGCCTCCGGAGATTTCTGGAGCTTCCAGTTGAGCGAGGAGTTGCACGATTTGCCCATCCATAGTGAGTTTGACGACGCCTTTGCCCGATCCATCGAAGGCACACATCGCCTCAGCGGTCGAGGCGAGCTGACCTTCGAGACCCTCGCTAGGATTGGAACTGAATTTGAAGATCAGCTTGATCAGCGGCTTGACGAGCATAAAGTCGAATACGAGCGCCCCGACGATCGCGGCAACGGCGAGCGGAGCGCCCTGTAGCATGCCGCTGAACGCCATGCCAGTTGCCCCGGCCCCAAGCGCCATTGTGAAAAGATCGAGCGGTGAAATCGCCAGCCAGGACCGAAACGATTTGCCGCTCCCATCGGCGTCCGCATGATGGCCCTGTGTTCCGTGAGCGTGTCCATTGGTGGCGGCATGCCCGTGGGAGCCCAGATCGGCATGCCCGTGCGCGCCGCCATGCCCGTGCGCGCCCAGATCGGCATGCCCATGTCCTGCGCCGGCGTGCGCGTGGCCGTCGCCCGAGCCACCGTGCCCATGGACCATGCCGGCGAGCACCATCGCTATAAACCCAAGGACTCCAACAGCCAGAAGGACTTCGTAGACCACCTACCTCCCATTATGGGTCGCATCGCCCGCGGGGTTGCACCCGAGCGCGTTTCGGTCCCATCAGTCAATCCTCGCCATAGCCAAAATCTGCCTGTGGAGCGCTCATAATCGGTTTCATGCCGCTGCCGACGAGGCCCTACCTCATCGAGGAATACACCAAGACCGTCTGTCCCAAATGCTGGGAAGAAGCCCCTAAACGCTGCGACGATGAAGGAACCTTCATCGACGGCATGCTGGTCAGCCACGACAACCAAATCTGGCTCCGGCGGTTTTGTCCAAGACACGGTGAAACCGAAAGCCTCTATGAAGAAAACGCCGAAGTCTGGCGTGCAAGATCCGGCTGGAGCACCCCGACCAGCACCATGACCCCAGACAGACCAGAAAACGCCAGAGGCTTCCCAGCCGGCTACCGCGAGGGCCTCCCCCGGAGCCACGGCCAGCACACCTGCATCCTCCTTCTCAACGTCACCGAGCACTGCAACTTCGCCTGTCCGACCTGCTACGCCACCGCCCTCAGCCCCGGCACGCCGATGCCCGAAATCCTCCCGACGCAGGAGCAAGTCCTCCACACTCTCGACACGATGATCAAAAGGGAAGCGGGAAGGCTGAGCGTCTGCATGATCTCCGGCGGCGAGCCCACCGTGCGCAAAGACCTCGAAGGACTGCTTGAGGAAATCATGCAAAGACAGGTCACGCGCATCATGCTGAACACCAACGGCCGCCGCATCGCCAAAGACGACAAGTTTCTTAAGTTCCTCAGTAAACACAAGGCCAAGATCGAGGTCTATCTCCAATTCGATGGCCTCCGCGCGAGCACCCACGAAAAGCTGAGAGGCGAAGACCTCA
>JAYROD010000492.1:0-10059 GCA_041911835.1 Fimbriimonadaceae bacterium
GTGATCTACATCAACAAGGCGTACTTCGAGCTCTTTGGTTACACGGCACGGGAAGTCACCGAGATGGGGGGCTTCGGCTCACTGCTGGGTGAGGAGTTAAAGGCTGCAGTGCGAGAACGGGTGCTCAGTGGTCAGGTATGGAATGGTGAGGCGGAGGTTGGAAACAAGAGCGGTGAACGTATTCCGATCTCTTGGCGGACGACGCCCGTCACGGATTCGCACGGTGTGATCATCGGGATGATCAGCGTCATCGTGGACGTTCGGGAGAAGCAGCTCATGCAACGCCGCATCGTTCAATCAGAGAAATTAGCAGCTTTGGGAGAACTCATGGCCGGCATCGCCCACGAGCTGAATAATCCGCTCGCTGCTATCTCCGGCTCAGCGCAGCTCCTCGAAATGAACCCGGACCCTGACGTCCAGTCGGACGCCAGGAGCATCAGAAAAATGGCTGACCGAGCCCATCGAATCATTGGCTCCATGCTCACTTTCTCTCGGGAAAATCCGATCGATAAGCGTCACTGCGAGCTCTCGAAGCCGATCGAGGCGGCCCTCGAGATGTGCGACTATCGGCTCCGCAAACGCGGAATTCGCCTCGAATTGAACCTCAGCGAGAAGGGCCCGTGGGCTTACGTCAATGAGCAGCAGGTACAGCAGATCGTGCTAAACCTCCTGAACAATGCCGAACACGCCGTTCGAGATAATGACCATGATGACCGGGTAATTGGTCTATGGTGTGGAACGACCCTTGCCGAAGATGGAAGTAGGCGGGCAACCATTCGAGTTGCCGACAATGGCATGGGTATCGACCCCGAAACGCAGCAGTGCATGTTCGATCCGTTCTTCACGACCAAAGACGTTGGTGAAGGAACGGGGCTTGGCCTTTCCATCTGCCATCGTATCGTCTCGGACCACGGTGGCACCATCGAAGTTTCGAGTGCACCAGGGCAAGGCACCCTCTTTGAGGTCTCATTCGCGGAATCCATTCCGAAGGAGCACGCCGCATAAACCACGTCGAGCCGATTCTTGAGTTCCGTAAGGAACAGGCTGCCTATCGGGTTATCGTGGTCGATGATGAGCCAACGATCGCATCGATTCTCGCCCGTGGCCTCCAGCACTCCGGCTACCGGGTGGCAGTGGCGAACTCAGGCGAGGAAGCCCTCGAGATCATGGCCGAAAAGCGATTCGACGCCATGGTGACCGATCTTCACATGCCGAAAATGAGGGGGGACGAGCTTCTGCAGCGGGCTCAAGAACTTGATCACCATATGGTGGTCATTCTGGTGACAGCCGCCGGTGACCTTCAATGTGCGGTGCGCTGCCTTCACCAGGGAGCAGCGGATTACATTTCGAAGCCATTTGATCTTGGTGACGTCGCCGCTCGGCTCGAAAAAGCGCTCGAAAGGCGAGAGCTCACTTTGGAACAGGAACGACTCACCGCGGAGAACCACAACTACCAACTCAACTTGCAGCAGCTAGTAGAGGAGCAGGCCGGACAGCTTCGGTCCATGTTCCAGAACTCATTGCAGACGTTGAACTATGCCCTTGAAGCCAAGGACGAGTCGACGCGGAACCATTCTCACCGTGTCGCACTTGTCGCCGAGGCCCTCGCGGCAAAGTTGCCCGGTTTCGATCGGCCCGCTGTCGAACGACTTCGACTCGCCGCAGAATTTCATGATATCGGGAAAATCGGCGTCCCGGAAGCGATTCTCTCGAAGGCCGAGCCCCTGACCGAAGACGAATACCTCCAGGTCAAGCGACATCCCGAGATAGGAGAGAGCATTCTCCGACCGCTCTTCAACGACAGCGAGCTTCTCGCGATCGTTCGTGGGCATCACGAACAATGGTCCGGCGCGGGTTATCCCGACGGGCTCTGTGGGGAAGACATCGCCATTGGGGCACGCATCGTCGCGGTGTCCGATGCTTATGACGCCATGACCTCCGCTCGGCCCTATCGCGAAGGGATGAGTCAGAAGCAAGCGCTCGGCATCCTCCATCAGGGACGCTGGCATCAGTGGGATGGAAATGTCGTCCAGGCGTTGCTGGACATGGCACATTCCGGGGAACTGCTCGAAGTCACGCAGAAGGCGAGCACCTGGGTACCAGGCCTCACGATCGTCGAAGGTACCGCCGGTGAGCCAACGCCACATTTCGGCAGCGTCCGGGCAGCCTAAGCTGGCGCATACTGTTCAGAAAGCGTTCAGATTCGAGCCACCCTCGCTTCATTAGAGAGAAGCATCGTGTCATCTGGATGCTTGAGTATCGATGCTGATTGCCGCCAATAACCGACAGGCCCACAATCGGAGTGGTGTGGCCATCCGGCCGATCCTTGCGAAGGAAACGGTTGCGGTATTGCGCGCCATTCTTGAGGCAAGCGACCAAGGCGTGCTTTTGACGGACTTAGAGCATCGTGCGCTTGCTTGCAACCGAAGATTCGGCGAGATTTTCGACATTGACCCGGAAGTTGCCGTTCGTTGCGAAGTCGAGGAACTCAGGAGACGGGTCGAACACCTCATCCCCGACAAGGCGGCTTGGATCGCGATGCTCGACCGCGTTTACGCTCGCCCGATGGAGGTTTACGAGGACGAGCAACTCCTGCTGAAGACGCCTTCGATCACGGTGCGGCGATTTACGGGGCCCGTGCTCCACGAAGACGGCACCCTGCTAGGTCGCCTTTGGACCTTCCTCGATATTAGCAAGGACCGACGTCGACAGCAGATCGAGACGGCGCTGTATGAAGTCAGCACCTTTCACGATCCTGATCCGGCCATCGTCTACGGCCATGTGCTGCAGGTGATTTCTGACCTCTATGGGGGATCGACAGCGATCCTGTCGATTCGACGAGGCGACCGGATGGACTATCGGTGTATCAAAGGGCCCCCCAGCCTGCTGAAGCGCATGAAAGGCGTGCAAATCAAGGATTCTTACTGCCGCTTGGTTCTCCGCGATCTCGGCCCCAAACTCATCCAGGACACACGCAAGCATCCGGATACGAAGCGGATGCTGGCGGCGTTCGTCGGCTATTCGCGCTATTTGGGCGTGCCGATCCATGACTCTGCGGGAAACATTACTGGCACCGTCTGCTTTCTCGATCGCCGCTCGGGCGAGCAGCTAAACGAAGAAGACGTCCGCTTCATCAGCTTGTTGGCGATGCGTATTGGCGCCGAAGTGGCTCGTGAGGACCATCTCCAAAGCCGACTTGCCGAACAGCGTCAGGTCCTGGAATTGCAGAAACGCGATTTGGAAGCAACGCAGGAAGTGCTCACCGCGATGAACCGGGCTTTTGGCCTGATTGGCGGCTCGTCGCTCGAGGCGCTCGCTTCGGGTCAAGTCTCGATGCTTCCAGGGCTGCTCGGATTCCATTCCGCAGCGATTTTGATTCCTTCGCAGGACGGGACATACCGGTGCTTTGCCTCGGTCAAGTCGGGTGGCAAAACCCGATCGCTCGCAATCCCCGCCCATGAGTGCCCGGAACTGGCGGCTGCCGTCGAGCAGATCCGCACTTCGGGGAACGACGGCATAACGACACTCCATGAAAGCCGATTGATGAGCGAAACGCTACGGGCCATTCACGTGATTTTGGCGCCGCTTCAGCACGAAGGCCGTCTGCTCGGCGTGCTGGCATGGGGATGCAACGAACTCCCCAACCCAAACGACCGCCACCACCGGGCACATGCAGCCGCGCTTCGCGACCAGATTTCGATCCTGTTGGCGACCCAAGCCCTGCATCAAGACCTTTTCAACGCGAACAGCGAACTCAGCGCCACACAGCGGAGGCTCGTGCAGAGCGAAAAGCTCTCCATTGTCGGGACTCTCGCCGCAGGCATTGCTCACGACATCAAGAACATTCTCGCCTCGCTTTCATTCGAACTCACCTCCACAGGGCAGGAGCCGGAGCAAGCACTGGCTTCCGTCCGAGAGCAACTGGATCGGTTCTCCGTGTTGGCGCACCGCCTGCTTTCTTATGCCAAGCCACGGCTCGTCGCAAGCCAGAAGATCGACCTGGCGGAGGTGCTCAACAGGGTTTTGGCGCTCACGGGACCACAACTCAGAATCTGCAGCGTTTCTGTGCAGTGCGATTACGCCGACCAGCTACCGCCGATCATTGGCGATCCGCATCAATTGGAGCACCTGTTCATCAATTTGGTCTTGAACTCCGTCCAAGCGATGAGCGCCGGCGGCACGCTTGGGCTCAAGGCAACCAAGCGCGGATCGCACCTCGTCATCGAAGTTCGCGATTCGGGAAGAGGCATCCCGAAAGAGGCGATCAAGAACCTTTTCGAACCGTTTCATTCGACGCGAACCGAGGGCTTCGGACTGGGACTCTATAGCTGCAAGCGCATCGTGGAAGAGCATCGGGGCGAAATTTCGGTGGTGAGCAGGCCCAATACCGGCACGACATTCCGCATCGCGTTACCGATCGAAACGAAGGAGCTTGGAGACAAGGCATGAGCAACCGAGTACTGGTCGTCGACGACGACCGATTCCTTTTAGAGAACGTCCGCAAACTGCTGACCTCGCAGGGATATGAAGTGGACTCGGCAACCTCCGGTGAGGATGCCATTAAGCACCTTTCGGAGTGCAGCGTGGACCTCATGGTGCTCGATGTTGGCCTGCCTGGCATAGATGGGATCAGTCTTTGCCGCAGAATCCGTTCGAAGTGGCACTTCCCGGTCATCATGCTGACCGCCCGAACGGATGCAATGGATAAGGTCGTTGGCTTAGAGGTAGGAGCCGACGACTATTTGACCAAGCCATTCGAGCCCATGGAGCTGCTCGCACGGGTGCGGGCTCAACTCAGGCGCTCCACCGAGTACCAGATGGAAGCTACCTTCCCGGATCGCATCGAGGTGGGTGACCTGGTGATCGACGGGGAGCTTCGCGACGTGCTGGTTTCGGGCCAGGCGGCGGGACTAACCAACCGCGAATATGAGCTGCTGGAATACTTGGCCCGGAATAGCGGGCGAGTTTTGAGTCGAGACACGCTCTTCGAGAAGGTCTGGGGCTACGAGATCGACTTCAACAGCAACAGTTTGGACGTTTATATCTACCGGATCCGCAAGAAGATCGAGCCTGATCCGGACAACCCGCGATACCTCCACACGCTCAGAGGTTACGGCTACAAATTCCAGAACGTGCCCGCCTCCTCTTAGGGTACATTTTCAGGGTTGAAAGGCCCTTGTAGCTCAGAGGTAGAGCACTTCTTTGGTAAAGAAGAGGTCACGGGTTCAATTCTCGTCAAGGGCTCCAGCACCCTCTCAACCTATCAATTTTTCCCCGCATCATCTAACATGGTCTGAGGACATCGAGGCCATGCCGAATATGCGAGCCAGAGAGCAGTGGAACCGCGCCTTTCGACGACTGCTGCTCCCCCTTCTCATCGCCTTAGCCTCAACCGCAACCGCAATCTTGTTGACAAGCTTAGACGGTCGGCTCAATCAGCTTGAACAGGACCTAACGGGAGAGCGACAAGCAGACTTGCCATCACCAGAAGTTAAACCGATTGTGATCGTCAAGGTGGACAAGGACACGATCGCTCAACTCGAGCAGCCCGGCCATGTAGGGATTCCACGATCGTACTATGCCAGGCTGCTTGTAGGCTTGCGAAAGGCAGGTGCAACGTCCGTGGTCATGGATATCTACTTTCAGGACCCAATCCCTGGGGCGGACGTTGATCTCCTTGCTGCCCTGCGTATGGTTGGCGAATCCGACCATCCGATGCCAGTCACGCTGCTCGGTGATACGGAGGTGGAAGCCGACCCCCGCGAACCGGATGGCCAGTCGGTCACATTCGTTCCGCCGGGACCTATGCAAGGAACGGTCGTTCAGAACGTCTGGCTTGCACACGCTTTACCGATCTTAAACAAGAACAGTCTTTATGGCATCATTCCGGTTCGGAAGGATCACACTACCGGAAAGCTGATCTATCACATCGCACTCTCAGCAACGCTGCAGTATCTCAAGCACCATTTTTCGTCGTTGCAGAAATCGGCGCGGCACCTGTCGGTCGGGCCGATCTCCTGGGAACTTGGAGCGAACGACGAATTGACCCCCATCTTCACGACGAATTATCGCGCATTTCCGGAGATCGAATTGACTCAGGCATTAAGATTGCTGGAATCGGGCAACGGAAGCAAGTTGTTCAAAGATAAGCTGGTCGTGATCGGCAATACGGCTCCTAATGTTGATGATCATTATGAGTTAGGCAGGTTTGGTCAAAAGCCTGGCGTCTATTTTGTCGCGCAGATGATCAATACGCTATTGCAGCCTGAATTCGCCCGCCCTCGAACATATTCTTTTTTTGAAAATGGGTTGGTCATTCTTCCGCTCGCGTTCTTCGCAGCCTGGGGCCTACTCTCGCTCCGACTCGGCATTTCGGTGCCGCTCTCCATCGCGATGATTGTCGCAGGATGTTTTGGGCCGGTGTTGCTTGCGGGACGCGGAATTGTTGTGCTGAATGTTCCACCGGTTCTCGCCGTATTGCTTTCAGTACTCTTGGGGGCCGGGTTCGCAGTGCTTTTTGGCCATCGCCAGGACACTAGGCCTCAGGGCCTCAGCGAACAATGCACAGTCCTCTTCGTAGACATCGAGAACTCGACCGGCCTAACACAACAGCTTGGCGCGGCACGATACGAGTCGCTCCACAGCCGACTCAACAGCATGTGGCACTCAAAGGTGGTTCAGCACAAGGGTGAAATCGAGCGCACAACCGGAGATGGATTTATGGCAATTTTTCGATCGTCGACGCATCCAGACCATGCGCTACTGGCCGTGCGATGCGCTGAATCGATCGTCCAAGCCACCGACGTGCAAGTTCCCGTACGGCTTCATGCAGGCGTCGAGACGGGGATCCTGTCCGGAGGCTATGTCCATGAAGGCAAGCGTAGAAGCTGGAGCAGCAGCGGCAAATCTCTCATTCTTGCGCAGAGGCTGCTCTCGATTGCAGCGAAATGTGGAGTATCCATCGCGATTGGTCCGGTAGCGGCACAATTGATCGAGGGCCAGATCCAAACCGTTCGCCTCGGTTCCTTCGCAGCGAAGGGTTTTGAGCACGAAATAGAGGTGTTCGGCCTGGACTCGGGTAAAACGCCACTCTAGCCAGTTCCGCTCATGAACATAGGTTCTCTTCGCTGAGCGGGCCAGAGGAGGGATAGATGTCGGAAGAACTTCGAACCGAATTTGTCGAAGATCGCATAGACGAACTAACAACCAGAGTGAGCAATCTGACTCGCTCTTTTGCCACCCTGAATGCAAAGCAGAATCCGGGCTCCATCACCGTGCTCGACGGTGTTACATACGTCGATTCGAGAGGCAATAGGCACAATTCGGATCTTCATGAATACTCTGTGGAGATTGGCAGCCAAATCATTGTTGATCCTAAGGCGTTTCAAGTGCCGCTCTGCGACCCATTTGGAACCTTTTTCATCCAGCCTGGAAGCTTAGTGACGGTAGAGAGCCTCGGGTTTGACCAGTACGATCTCTTTCTCGACTATGGGGAGATTCATTATGTGTCATTCCCAAAACGCATTCATCTGACGATCACAATCCTTAAGTTCTTCATCAAGACTCGCGGAGGACGGACGGGCGCTATCGGAACAGAGATGACAGTCGTTGCGGACAAGGATCATGCGAGAACCACGGTATGTGTGCAAACACCGAAGGCGAACGTCCGTTCGCTGCAAACAGATGCGGCAGGGAATCCAATTTGGAGCGTTCTCCTCACCGAACCAGATGTCGGTGTGGCTCTCGCCGATGGTCAATTGGAGCAACCGGAAATCGTGCAGTGCTCTAAACTCTAATTCGTTTGAATGGAGCACTGGATCAGCGTCCCAGCATTTCCAGAACTTCGCCAGGAATGCTGACCGCTTTGCGAGCGCGCCCCATCAGCACGTGCCATGTGTAGCCTTCGGTGCAGGACTTTCCAGTTTCTGTATTGATTATCTCATAACAAAACTGCAGTGAAGCTCTTCGGATTTCGTTGAGCCAGACTCGAATTGCGATCAGGTCATCGTATTTGATTTCGCCTCGATACTTCACGTGCACTTCTACCACGGGAAGGAAAAAGCCCATCTCCTCCAACTGCTTATAGGTGAACCCCCGATCCCGGCACCATGCGCCGCGAGCCTGCTCGAACCACAACAGGTAGTTCGCATAATATGCATGCCCCATTTGGTCCGTCTCGCCATACCGCACCCTGATTCGCTCTTCGGTCACCGCAGATTTCACGACAGGGGTGATACCCGTTTCTACTTCGGGTAGTCGCCAAGGCTCTTTGGTTCTCGTGGATGGAACTGCTGACTAGCATAGTGGGCCCAACCGACGTCCTTTTGGAACGGCCACTCGAAGCCGACCAGCCGGTCGAGTTTCGGGGACAGGAAGAGGTGAATATCCATCTCGACGTCGCCGCTCGTCCAGGAGAGGGTAATTTCGCGGACTTTCTCACCCTTCCACTCCTTCGCATCGCCATACGCAAAGGTTGCCTTCATCGCTTCAGGCGGATGGGTCAAGAGCTTGGAATTCGCCGTGTCCTGGAGCCACCCAAGGATGAGCCCTCCCGTCACTTCCCAACCCGGCATGGTATTCGGATCTTCGAACGGCGTCCGATACTCGCGCCTCCCATCCGGCCACCTGGAGAGCACCCCGAATCCATTGCAGAAATAGTCCGGAGCCTGGGACTCCTTGCGGTCGATCACGTGCAGTTCGAATCGATTGGTCGCCTTTTGGCCACTCGGGCCGAGCTTCGCCGAGGACTCCTTTCGCCAATGGAGTGATTGGACGAACGACCCCGGGTAAAGCCCCGAGCTGTTGCTGTGCTCGATCGTCATCGAGAACGAGCCCAGATCCCGGTACCGCTTGGCGACCTGGTCCAAGACCTCCTGAGGCGTCGGGCTCTGGAGCAGCCAGCCTAATAGGATTCCGGTCATCATAAGCCAAGGAGAGGACGTCTCAACGAGTTATTGAGTTCGGCGGTTGCATTTCGTGCTCCCCAGCCGTAAGTAATCCAGAGCAGCATGGACGCACCTCCCACCATCTCCTTCGACCACGTCGAAGTGAAATACTCGGATTTGGTCTACGGATTGCGGGGCGTCACGCTCGACGTCCAGAGGGGCGAATTCGTGTTCCTGGTTGGTCAAACTGGCGCTGGGAAGAGCACGGTGCTCAAAGTCGTCACTCGAGAGGCGCGGCATACAGCGGGGCGGGCATCTTTGAACGGACGCGATCTTTCAAGGGTACGTGAAGGCGAAGTCCCAAAGCTGCGCCGGCAAATGGGCATCATTCCTCAGGACTTTGCGCTGCTTCCCAATAAGCGCGTCTGGGAGAACGTCGGATATGCCATGCGCGCCGTCGGCGCCACGCGGCAGGAGGTGCGGCGGCTCGTTCCCGAACTGCTCGACAAGGTCAGCATCGGCCATCGGGCCGATGCCTTCCCAAGCGAATTGAGCGGGGGCGAGCAGCAGCGCGTCGCCATCGCCAGAGCCCTCATCAACGATCCGCCGCTGCTCTTGGCCGACGAGCCAACCGGCAATTTGGACTTCGCCCACAGCATGGAGATTATGGAACTCCTCCTGCAACTGAACCTGAAGGGAGCCACCGTAGTCGTCGCCACACATGATATTCCCGTGGTCGAACGACTCGGCAAGCGAATCGTCACCTTCGCTCACGGCAAGATCATCGAAGACACGGGCAGCCACGCTCCCCAGCCGGAGCTCGAATTCCCGCCCGCACGGGCTGAAGAGCCTGAACCTGAGCCTGGCGGTCTAGCGGAATCTGCGCCAACCGAGCCGGAGATTCCTCCGCTGACCAAGGAGGAGATGCTGCTCGAGGCGGAAGGGCTCTACGGCTTATCCGAGGAAGAGGCCGAAGATGCTTGACCGAATCGAATTCATCCTCGGCGAAGCATTCTCCGCTCTACGTCGGAATACCTGGATGACGTTTGCCGCCGTGAGCACTTCAGCCGTCGCGCTTTTCCTGTTGGGCGGTCTGGGCTATGTCTACATCGGCATCAGTCGTTATATGCAGAGCCTGCCAAGCCGGTTCGAGGTGCGCGTCTTCCTACAAAAC
>JAYROD010000493.1:0-15654 GCA_041911835.1 Fimbriimonadaceae bacterium
GAGGCTTTGATTGTATGGCTTGGTGTGTAGCTTTCCGGCGTAGTGCTTAGCAGCATTGAGGAATCGCATTCCTGCCCGATTGTTCAGAGGTTTGAGGAATTTCCAGGCGCTGGATTTTGGAATTATGCCTGCGATTCTCGTAGGAAGTGATTGCGATCGGATATTGAGAGTATCATTAGTCGCGTCCCCGTAGTTTGCTTTATGTATAATGCCTCTTCCAGCTTGCCGACCTCTTGCAAAACAATCTACCCATCCTACGAGATAGTCAGAGTCGCCTACGTGATCTTCGAAAGTTTGGAATTGTGCTTGCCAATTCTTACAAGGAATGGGTACGACATTGAGTTCACCTGATTTCACCGGATGCATTGTCAGAACGATCCGCGTGATAGCGCATAGAAGGCCAGCGCTGCCGATGACGATGTTAAAGAGCTCATCGCTCGGCCTGAGGGTGAGGACTTTGCCGTCGGCAACTAAGATGTCGAGTTCGACTACGTGCTCCGCGAGGCTGCCTTCTTTGAAGTGATTCTTGCCATGGATATTCATGGCCAGCGCGCCGCCGACGGTCGTGAACATGGTGCCAGGGACGACAGTGGGCCAGAATCCATCGGGTAGTGCCTTCTGCCACAGCTGTTCGATGGTGACCCCGGGTTCGGTTTCGATCAGGCCTGTCTTCGGATCCCAATCAATGATGCGATTCATTGGCGAGAAATCGACCACGATTTCCTCAGAAAGATAGTTTGCATCTCCATAACTCCGTCCACCGGCGCGAAAACAAAGTTTTCTGCCACGTTGTTTTGCTAAGTCGTAGAGTGTTGTAAGTTCTGCCTGAGATGAGACTCTTATAACATAGCTATCTGCGGAAGTCGAGAATCCAAAACCGCTAAGATGACGAATGCTCTCAGGCTGCAAAGGCTCAGTCAAAGCTTGAGCCTCCGGAAGAGGAACGACGGAGTATTGCGAATGCCCCAGAAAATGATGGAGTGAGTGATCTTCAGGAAGTGTTCACCGCCTTTGGGCGCGAGTTTGAGGATCTTCTCGGCGGCTGATTCGACGGGTATGGCGCCTTTTGTCGAGGTGCCAGCGATCATGTCGGTTTGGACTGGCCCGGGTTTGATCGTGGTAACGGTCACGCCCCTTGTCGTGAGTCGATTTCTGAGTGCTTCAAGGTATGCCTTGAGTGCAGCTTTGCTCGTGCTGTAGGCCGGAAAGCTTTCGCGACCCCGTTCTCCGGCTGTGCTACCTATTGCGACAATGGTCCCACTGCGCGTGTTTCCGAACCGGATGGCTGCTTGGTCGAGCCATGCCATCGCACCGAGTAGGTTGATTTCTACGATTTCTTGGTCCTTCCTGAAGTCATATTCATCCGCAGCGACATGAGGCATGATTCCGCTGCAGTAGATGACGAGATCGAGGCCATCCAGGTCCCGCGCTATCTGTTGAAACAGCGCTTGGACATCGTCGAATTGCCGTACGTCGTGAGAATAGGGAAGGATCTTGCCGGGAAATTCAGATGTAAGTTCGTCGAGTTTGTCTTTGCGTCGAGCGATTGCTGCGACTTTGCAGCCTGACGCCGCGAGTTGCCGAGCGATCTCTCGGCCCATGCCCGATGATGCTCCAACCACCATCGCCTTCTTGAATGGTGTCGACATGGGTTAATTTCCCCTCAGCACGAATGGCAATTCGGCGCCACCCATCGCGTAGAATGCTGCGGCTAGAAAAGCGATGAGAGTTCCGATCATTTGCGGATCGCCAAAGACCAAATTCTCAGGCTCACCGCCCTCGTCGTTTGAGAACACCAAGAACAGGTAACGGTAGATTCCGAAGAGCACAATCGGGGCGGTGAGGATGAGAGCCGGAAACTTCTTGGCCGTCTCGCTCTCGACCACATACATGCCGAATGTTATTGCCGCGCAGCAGCCCGAAAGCAGCACTAGGCCATCCAATGCGCGAATCGAATAGCCGTGCAGCGCGGGGCGGCTCTGTCCGCGGTCGTCGCCCATCATCACAAATTCACTACGTCGCTTCGCGAAGCCCAGGAGCAGAGCGAGGGCTCCAGTGCAGAGCAAAAGCCAAACGGAGACTTGAACATTGATGGCTGCCGCTCCGATGATTGCTCTAAGGACAAATCCAGAACTCAGGGTGAATACGTCGAGGACAGGCAGCGACTTGAATCCAACGTTGTAGATGGCTTGGATTCCAAGGTAGATCGCTGCTCCGATTAACACAGCCATTTGGACCCACCAAGCGAGGGCGAGTCCGGCCGCCAAAAGTACGATCGCCAGTGCCACCGCACCGGTGATCGAAACTTGGCCCGAGGCGACTGGTCGAGCCTTCTTCTTAGGGTGCAAGCTGTCGCGCTTTGCATCTGCGACGTCGTTTAGCGCATACGTCGCCGAGCTCACCAAACACATCGCTACAAAGGTGAGCAAGACTGCGATAACCTGCTTCTGATCGCGGTAGCCGCCCGTGAAAATGAGCGCCGCAAAGACCAAGAGATTCTTGGTCCATTGCTTGGGACGCATCAGGCGCAGGATTGCGGCAGGGTTCACGGCGTTAGTATGGAGTCTTGCTCAAGTTCAATGCCAAGACGAGTGTCAGCGTGCCCGAGCGGCAAAATGCTTCTCGACGGCTGAATCGACCACGGCTCGGTACCGCGCTCGAAACTGCTCGACATCGAACGATTTCGCATGCGCACGCATTGCGTCTGGATCGAAAGAGCGCCCGTCCAGCGATTTCACCGCCTCGACGAGTCCTTCTGCCGTCTGGTCGAAGAAAAGAGAACCGAATTCCGGTCGGACGGTCTCGGAGGCGCCCCCAACGCCATAGGCCACAACCGGCAGACCTGCAGCCATGGCTTCGACGGGAACGATGCCGAAGTCCTCATAGCATGGAAAGAGCACCGCTTTCGATTGCGCCATGATGGCCCGCAGTTCACTGTCGGAAAGCCTGCCGTGAAACCGAATGTTTGGATGCCCGTCGGCGAGTTCGCGAAGAGATGGCTCCGAGGGACCGCTCCCAACGATGTTGAGGCGAAACCCAAGCTGTTTGGCCGCTTCGATTGCCAGGTCGACCCGTTTATAGGGAATGAGGCGTCCCCAGTAGAGAAACCCCTCCTGCTCCCCCAATCTGGGCACGCTGAGCCACTTCGAGACTTCGACGGGAGGATAGATCACCTTTGCGACGGGCCGTCGGTAGAAGCGCTCTACACGTTCTGCGGTGGTTCGAGAATTGGCGAGCGCAATATCTGGACCTTTTGACGCTTCCCAATCAAGGCGCCGGATTCGGTTGGCGATTATGCGGTGAAGCCATCCGCCGGTCGCACGATCGTCGATCTCGGGAGTCCAGATCGAACGGGCGGGCGTGTGATAGTAGCAGATGTGCAGGGCGCCTGGGTCCTTTCTGACCCCATGGGCAAAGGAGTGGCTATCGCTCAGGATCAGATCGAACCCGCCGACGTCCATGTCTGCGTACACGTCCGCGAGGATTGGCGCGTACAGGTAGTGCTTCCTGAGCGCGAGCGGCAGCCCCTGAACGAAGCTAGTTCGAACCTCGTAGCCTTCCAGAAATCGAATGCGCGAGGAGTCGAACTGAGAGGTGAAAACCACTCCTGGATACATGTGCGCGATCTCATGAAAGACATCCTCTGACCCTCCCGGAACGGTGAGCCAGTCGTGAACGAGCGCGATGCGGAGGTTTCCGGGAGTTGCCAACGGTTTGATATACCCGCTTGAGCGTTCCGCTATTGAGCGCCTTTCCCGGTGAAGACGGCTCCGAGGGTCTTGACGATCACCCAAAGGTCGCAGCGCAGTCCGGCTCGCTGGTAGTATTCCGAATCCAGAGTGACCCGCTCTTCGTACGAGGTGTTGCTCCGGCCGCTGCACTGCCACAGCCCGGCGCAGCCCGGCTTCATGGCGAGATAAAGGTTCTGGTGATCCCCGTATTTCTCGAGCTCGGGCTCGACGATCGGCCTTGGACCGACGATGCTCATACTTCCGAGGAGCACGTTAAAGAGCTGAGGCAATTCGTCGAGGGTCGATCTCCGAAGGAAGCGGCCCACCCTTGAGATCCTCGGGTCATTCTCCAGCTTGTAGGTCTTTTGAAACTCCGCCCACAGCACGGGATCTCGCTTAAGGACCTCGTCGGCATTCTTGACCATCGTCCGGAATTTGTAGATGTAGAAGAGCTTTCCGCCCTTGCCGACACGTTGCTGACGAAAGACGACCGGCAAACCTTCGGTTGCTGCGATGACGACGGAAATGACCAAGAAAACAGGGAATAGGATAATCAAAGCGAGCAAGCTCGAAACAACGTCGAACATTCTCTTGACGACCTGATAGGGGAGCCTGGGGTAGCGCGGCGGATGGGCAGCGGGTTCGATCGAGCGTGGTTGTTCCCCTCGAGCCTCGATTCTGCTTTCGTCCACCACGATCATTCTATCGATTCCTTTCTCTATCCGGCAATGACCGATCGCCATGCCGACCGATCCAAAAAACTGCAAAAAGTGTGCCAACCGGCACTGCTCCATTATACGCCCGCCAATTCGGACTCTATGTATGGACTTCCGACCCTCTCTGAAGGTTCGCCTTATGCTACTCTTGTCCCATGTGTGGCATCGCCGGATACGTCGGACCCCGCAATGCAATCGAGGTCGTTTATGACCAGCTGAAGCGCCTGGAATATCGGGGTTACGACAGCGCCGGCATTGCTTATCGCAACGGTACGGACATCAAAGTAATCAAGCGTGCCGGAAAGCTCACGGAACTGGGCAAACTCGTCGGAGATGCGCCTCCTGAAGCGCATCAGGCGATCGCACATTCTCGGTGGGCCACTCATGGAGCCCCGACGGACCTCAACGCGCACCCGCATTTCGATCAGTTTGAGCAGGTCAGCATCATCCATAACGGAATCATCGAGAACTACCTCGAACTCAAGGAGGAGCTCGCACGCGAGGGCCACATTTTCCAGTCGGAAACGGATACTGAGGTGGCCGCTCACATCGTGGGCCGCGAATACGACAAAGGAGTTCCCTTGGAGGAGGCCGTCCGATTGGCGGTGAAGCGGCTCCGAGGGGCATACGCCTTGGTCATCATCTCCAAAAAAGAGCCCAACAAGATCGTGACGGCCCGCAACGCGAGTCCACTTGTGATTGGGTTCGGCGAGGGCGAGAACATGCTCGCCTCAGACATTCCAGCGCTTCTTCCCTACACGCGCGAGGTGGCTCTACTTGAGGACGACACGATCGGCGTCCTGACCCCTGACTGGGTGAAAGTGCTCGATACCGAGGGCAACGAACTCCCATTGAGCCGGATGCACATCGATTGGGATATCGACGCAGCCGAAAAGGGGGGATACGAGCATTTCATGGTCAAAGAGATCCATGAGCAGCCCGAGGTCATGCGTCAAAGCCTCGCCGGTCGGATCGACGAAAAGAACGTCATTCGATTCGAGCAGATCTTCTCTGAGCACGTTTGGAATGAGGTTGACCGCATCGCCATCATCGCGTGCGGTACCGCCTACCACGCGGGGCTCATGGGCAAATATGTGTTCGAAAAGCTTCTCAGGGTGCCCGTCGATGTGTTCTACTCAAGTGAGTTCCGTTATGGCGATCCGGTGCTGACCCCTACGACCCTGGCGGTTTTCATCAGCCAGTCAGGCGAGACGGCGGATTCGCTCGCCGCGCTGCGACTGTGCAAGCAGCGACGCATTAGGACCCTCGGTATCGTCAACGTCGTTGGATCGAGCATCGCCCGGGAGTGTGATCGAACCATTCTCACCCAGGCCGGGCCGGAGATTTCGGTCGCAAGCACCAAAGCGTACACCGCACAGGTGATGGTGCTCTGCTTGCTGGCCCTTTACGTCGCCCAGGTGAAGGAGACCCCGGGGGTCCGGGTTCCCGAATACGTTAAGACACTTCGTCAAATGCACGAATACGCGCAGCTTGCGCTTGAATTGGAGCCTGAGATCGTGGCTCTCGCCGACGAGATTCGAGGCGCTCCGCTCTTCTTTTTCTTGGGCCGAGGGGCCGACGCGTTCGTGGCGCTCGAGGCCGCACTCAAGATGAAAGAGATTGCTTATATCCCGACCCAGGAATCGCCTGCGGGAGAGATGAAGCATGGGCCGCTGGCGCTCGTGGAAAAGGGCGTCGTGGCCATTTTCGGGGCCACAGATCCCAATGTCAGAGAAAAGGTTGTCACGAACATGAAAGAGCTCCAGGCGCGAGGGGGAACCGTTGTTGCCATCACAACTTCGGAGGATACGCTGGTCGAGAAAGCATCCGATCGACTCATCAAGATGGCGGGCACGCCGTACGATTTCTTGAATGCATTACTTTCAGTCATCCCGCTGCAACTCCTCGCATATCATGTCGCAAGGCTAAATGGATGCGAGATCGATCAGCCAAGGAATTTGGCGAAATCGGTCACGGTCGAATAGCGGGTTCGAAGAATCGTGGACGCTAACTATTCGTTAGCACCATCTTATGGCTGAGCTGTAGAAAAAGCGCCAACGTCTCATGGAGCGATAATTCCTCTATTTACTAGACTGAAGGAATTCGATGGTCTCCAAGAGTCCCACGGGAAGAGGCGTTGACACTTGGAAGCCGAGTCGACTTTCTGCAAGAGTTGTTTGACAACTTGAGTGCTTGATATCGCCCTTCCGCTCTTCCGCGTGAACGATCTCTCCAGACTTGCCGAGCGCCGCGAAAACTAAGGCGGCCAATTCGTTCAAATCGGTTACAGTGCCGCTCCCGATGTTCAGAGCAGCACCATCGGCCTGACTGGCTTCCATTGCCAAAAGGTTAGCTCGAACGATGTCATTCACAAAGATGAAATCCCGAGTCTGCTTTCCATCCCCAAAAATAGTCGCAGGCTCGCCCCTCAGCGCCTGCGCGATAAATTTCGGAATAACGGCCGCATATTCGCTCTCAGGATTTTGCTGGGGCCCAAAGACATTGAAGTAGCGCAGCGAAAACCCTTCGACGCCATGCAGGCGATATGCCATCCTTAGATACTCTTCCGAACTCCACTTTTGTACGGCATACGGAGAAGTAGGCTGAGGTGGAGTTGTCTCTTTCTTGGGGAGTTCCTGCCCATCGCCGTAGACTGCGGAAGACGACGAAAAGACCACCCGGCTCCGGTTGTGCCGCGCCTGTTCGATCACCCGAACTGTGCCTTCGCTGTTGACACGGTGCGTCCCAACGGGATCGCGAACTGAAATCGGCACACTCGCAATGGCCGCTAAGTGAAAAATGCACCGGGCATCTCGTGCCGCTTCATCGAGTGCGGCAGGATCCAAAATCGATCCTTGAATCATCCGAATCTGATCCAATTCATCGATCAAGTTGGACTCGGTACCGCTGGAGAGATCGTCGATGACGGTGACGGCATGGCCCGCCGCCAATAATCCACGGACAAGGTGGCTGCCAATGAATCCCGCCCCACCTGTCACGAGTACCTGGCTACCCATGGCTCGCTTCCGACTTGATGGGCGCCTTCCTGTAATCCCCTTTGAGCGCATTCCATGCGATGTAAGGCGCCAAGAATAGCTTGACGATCGCTCGGCCGAACAGGGAGCAATGCGTCAGTCTTAGGTATTGCATAAGCGCGGCGTAATAGCTCTTCTTCATCTGCCAGTTCGACTTTCGGCTGAGCCCGACGTGATGAATGACCTTTGCATCAGGCGCGAACTCGAGCTTCAATCCTGCCTCGTAAAATCGATGGCAAAGTTCGACGTCCTCGAAATACATAAAGATGCTCTCATCAAATCCCCCGAGTAATTGAAACTCGGCGCGTCTGAGCATAAGGGCCGCACCAGTAGCCCACTCGGCTTCGGCCATCGATACGGGCTTGGTCGACTGCCGTGTGATGATGCGCCATGGGGTTGGGAATTTGCCAAATCCGCCGGGCTGGGGTGTCTTGCCATCGGTGATGAACACGGTCGGGGCTACGATACCTACTTTTTCGTCGGCTTCAAGGCGTTCTTTCATCCGGCCGAGGGCTCCTGGCAGGACGTAGGCATCGCTGTTGAGGAGAAACAGATATTTCGCATGAGCAGCTTTGGCGGCCAAATTGTTGCCAAAGCCGAACCCACCATTGACCTCGGATGAGATAATTTCGACCCGCGCGTCCTTGCCGAACTCGTGTCGAAGCTTTTCTACGCTGCCATCGTTCGATGCATTGTCGACGACGATCGCCCGGCGCATTTCAGGTTCCGCGAGAACCGAACGAATCGCCTCTCCCGTAAGGTCGGGGGTCTTGAAGTTGACGATGAGAACGTCGACGCAGGGCTCCATCGCACATTACGGGAGCACAACGGCGCTCGAATCGCCAAGTACGAGTTGCATCGTCCGGGGCTTCGAGCCGGAGAACTTGACGGAAACGCCTCTCCCGATGAGCGACTTCTCGAGGCGGTGTGGAATGTCGGCAATGTGGCTATCGGCGAGCACGATGGAGTACTCGATTTCGCTGTGTCGCAGCGAGCAACTCGAATCGATTGCCGTAAACGGTCCGATGAAACTGTCTTCGATGATGCAGCCTTCGCCGATGATTGCTGGGCCACGAACGACGCTCCGAACGATCTTGGCGCCCTTCCCGATGACCACGCGGCCCTCGATTTTGGATTCGGAATCGACCTCGCCCTCGATCTTGCGGTCCATGTCCTCGAGAATTAGCCGATTGGCCTCCAGCATCGCGTCGACCGTGCCAGTGTCCTTCCACCATCCTTCGACAATGTGGCTGCGCACGGTGAGCCCTTTGTCGATCAGCCCTTGGATCGCGTCCGTAATCTCATATTCGCCGCGTTTGCTCGGCTGAAGCACGGCGATCGAGTCGTGGATACGCTTATCGAAGAGATACACCCCGACCAGCGCAAGATTGGATTTGGGCTCCTTCGGCTTTTCTTCTAGTCGCGTGACTGTCCCATCGTTCATTTCGGCGACGCCGAAATCGGAAGGATTGGGTACCTGAGTCAGCAAAATTGTCGCTGCAGGACGATGTTGTTCGAACTCCTGCACCAAACCACTCACGCTTGATTTGATCAGGTTGTCGCCCAGGTACATGATGAAATCGTCATCGCCAAGGTAGGGGTGGGCGGTCTTGACCGCATGGGCTAAGCCGAGTGGCTCAGGCTGCGGAATGTAGGTGATTTTGATGCCCCACTTGGAGCCGTCGCCAACCGCCGCTTCGACTGCGGCGCCAGTATCGCCAACGATGATCCCAAAGTCCTTCACGCCTGCAGCCGCGATCGCCTCGATGCCGTATTCGATGACTGGTTTGTTGGCGACCGGGACAAGCTGCTTTGCCATGGAGAAGGTGATTGGTCGTAACCGTGATCCGGTTCCGCCCGCCAAAATGAGCGCTTTCATAGGTCGTCTCCAAGGGACGGCCCGTAGAAGCGCTTCGTGAAGAGCTTGAAGTCGTCGGTCTGGATGAGGGGCCGCCACCACCACTCGTTGTCCTTATACCAGCGCACCGTATTGCGAAGGGATTCTTCGAATGGGTGGGTGGGTGCCCATCCGAGCGCCTTGATCTTCTCAGCTTCCATAGAGTAACGCTTATCATGCGCTCCGTGGCGTGGATCCGGAATCTTCTTGACCAGCGATTCATCGCGCCCGGTTTCCTCAAGGAGGATTTTCACGACCTCGCGGTTCTTGCGCTCGTTAATGTCGCCGATGTTGTACGCCTCTCCGCAGTGTCCCTTTTCAAGCGCCGTGAGCACGCCGCTCGCATGATCCATTGCATGAATCCATTCACGGACTTGGTCACCTTCTCCATAGAGGGGAACCTTCTTGCCGTCGATCAGGCGGGTTACGAAGAACGGGATGAGCTTCTCTGGGAACTGATAAGGGCCATACGTGTTTCCCCCTCGCGTTATGACGACTGGAGTCTTGTAGGCCTTGCCATACCCCCTGATCAGCAGGTCTCCTGCCGCCTTGCTGGCGCTGTATGGAGTGTTCGGCTCGAGCGGGCTGCTTTCCGTGAACGCTCCCTCGTCGATAGTCCCGTAGACTTCGTCGGTGCTGACGTGGACCATCTTCTCGATGCTGTGGTTTCGGCAGGCCTCGAGGAGCGTGTAGACCCCCATGACGTTTGTTTGTAGGAAGCTGCCCGCTTCGAGCAGGGAGCGGTCATTGTGGCTTTCTGCGGCGAAGTCGACGATATGGGTGATCTGCTCTGCTTTGAGGATGCCTTCGACCACCGTCGGATCCTGGATCTTTCCCGGATAAAAGCGATAAAAGGGATCCGCTTCGAAATCTTTCAACGTGCTCAGGTTCCCCGCGTAAGTCAAAGCATCCAGCACCACCAAACGCGAATCGGGGTACCGGGACCGAGCGAGCCTCAGGAAATTGGAGCCGATGAAGCCGGCCGCGCCGGTGACGAGCAGATTCATAGTTTGAAGGGTGAGTCCTCTTGGCTCTCGTGGCGTATTTCGTCCACAGGATCCTTCTTGCCCCAGCCTGCGAACAGTTGATTAGGGAAATTCAGTACGAACGCCTCGTTGTCGCCAACGTTCTTGTAAGCGTGAACGACACCGGGTGGAACCAACACCAAAACCGGGTTTGCCTCTCCGACCTCGAGCTGAAAGGCCGGCGCCGACTTTCCTGGTCGATTCTCCCAGAGATAGAGCACATAGCTCCCAGAGAGGAAAGCAAATCCGTCGGTCTGATCGACGTGTTCATGTGGACCGCGCGCGATGCCCGGTTTGGTCACGCTCAAATAGCTCATCACGGGTCGGAACTCCTCGGGCAGCTCGTCGATACGGAAGGTCTCCATGAGCCATCCCCGCGCGTCTTCGAATCGCTTGAGGGGTCTGATGACGACCCCATCCATTGGGCTAGTGTTGTCCATATCTCTCTAATGGGTATTGGCTCGGAAGTGCCAAATCATTGTACTCGGCGGAGGCTAGCCCGCCTTAACGACCCCAGCGCGCCCGGCATTCCGCTTCCGCCGGAGAAACCGCCCAGGAGCGACAAAAAGGACGTAGACGAGAAGGTAGGGGATCGAGGAGGGTCGTTTCCAGCCCAGTTCCGCGATTCGTTTCAGGGCGACTCCGAACGGGTTCTCATTGTAGAACTGGCCAGCTAGCCCGATCACGCAGAACCACTTGGCGATCAGAGTGTCTTTCCAATACTGGGATTTTGAAGCGCTGTAGGCTCGGTTCTTCTTTATGACAGCCGCCATATTGTCGTACATACGCAGGAAGTTCCGGCTCATCGATCCCGAAACCTGGCGCCACTCGCTGCGCGGAGTGGTCTCGTAAGCGATCGTCCACTTCAAGGAGATTCGCATCATCATGTCCCAGTCTTCGAATGACTTCAAGAAAGGGTCGTACCAGCCGCACTCCACGAATGCTCGTTTTCGAATCAGCATCCCGCAAGGCGGAGCCACGCTGCCTCGGATGTAGTCGCGCGCTCCCAAGACGCCGCCTGGCCGTGGCCGATCCCCAAACAGCCTTCGGGAGCCATCTTCATAGGTTTGCCACCACGCTCCTATGGCCGCGCCAATTCGAGACGACGCCGAAATCATCTTCAATCGCGCCTCTACGCAATCGGGCAGCAATCGGTCGTCCGCGTCGAGGAGCACGATGAATTCACCCCGCGCATTCATGATTGCCGTGTTTCGAGCTGCAGAGAGCCCTGCATTTTCTTGCTCCACCAACCTGACCCTCTCGCCGTACGCACGGGCGACCTCCGAAGTGTTGTCTGGCGAGCCGTCGTTGACGACGACTACTTCGAGGTTCGAATAAGTCTGAGCAAGGCAGCTTTGGATGGCATCTCCCAAAAAATGGGCTTGGTTGTAGCAGGGAATGATGACGGACACCAAAGGGGAACCGGAATCCGGGGTGCTTTGTTGACTTGAAGACTCCGCCATAGCCCGAGAGTATAATCGGACGTCCGGCATGAAGCGTGCAGGGACGCTTCTCGATGAACCCTCTGGGCGGCGGCAAAGAATTGAATTGTGAGCCCAACCCTACAGCCTTTGCTCAGTCCAGGTTAGAACCGCGATGGTGAACTATGCTCGTGGACTGCGATGGGGCTTCGTATTCAACATCCTAACCAAGTTCATTGCCCTGGTCGCCGGGCTCATCATTGCACGACTGCTCGGTCCCCAAGCGATGTCCAGCTATTGGGTGATCCTGTCGATTTTCACCTTTGCAGACCTGTTTCGGGAAGCGGGCCTGCTCACGGCCTTTCTGAACGATCGACACCTGACCCCTGAACGCGAACGTGCCTATAACCTCATCGGAGTGGTTTCTGGGTTTCTGATCGGAGCGGTTATTGCCGCACTGAGCGTCCCGATTTCCCGATTTTTTCAAGCCCCAGAACTGCTTCTCGGATCAGTTTTGACCGGTGTGCTGCTGGCGATCAACGGCCTTGGAACGATTCCCACGGCGAAGCTCTTCCAACAGGGCCGGTTCAAAGAAGCCGGTTTCATCGAGTCTCTCGCGTTTTTCGTCTCCTACGCCATTGCCCTTGGTCTGATAGCTCTTGGGATGCGGTTCGAGGCGCTCGTCATCCAGCTCATTCTTTGCTCATTTATCACGTTTTCGTGCAGCGCCTATCTCACCCGGATCGGCAGTCGCCATTTTGATCGGCAAGCTGTGCGACCAATCCTACGCGAAGGCCTCATGATCATGTCAGGCAACTTCCTGTGGCTGACCTACTCGCTTGTCGACCAGCTAATCGTCGCCAGACTCTTCGGCGCCGGAGTGAGCGGCAATTATGGCGCCGCAAAGCAGCTCACCGCCAAGCCTGGCGACTTCTTGGGGGTCCCTCTCATGCGGACGATTCAGGTGGCGGTCGGACATCGGGCGGGAGAACATGATCGTATCCAGCGGGCTCTCGGCAAAGCGCTCATCGCCTTCTGCCTGGTGATTGTCCCGATGTTCGTTTGCCTCTCGATTCTGGCAAAACCCTTTGTCGTTGCCCTTCTGTCCTCGCGGTATGAAGTCGCGGTTCCGATCGTCCCAGCCTTAGCGTTTTGTTCGATGATCAAGATCTTTGGCGGTCTGCCAGGCAACGTCGTCGTGGCCCTCGGTAGGTCGAAGGTTATCGCGCTGTGGTGGCTCGTAGGCTACGCGATGGCAGCCGTCTATCTTTTTGTTCGATGGTCCACGCTGGATGCCGTTGAGATCGCGTGGGCCTTTGGGGCAGGCATGGCGCTGGTCAACGGACTAATCCTGATGACGGCGATGCGGATCGTCGGGCTGTATAAAGGGGTTTCTGGAAATCTCTTGAAGTCGCTGTTCGCGACGATTATCGTCGGCGCCGCCGCTTGGGGCCTGCTTCAGATCCCTCTGGGGCCGTGGGTAACGATTGTACTGGGACTCGTTGGCCTCACGCTCCTCTTCGTCACGCTGGTTGGCACGATTTTTGCAGCCAAGCCTCTTTACTTTTTCTCCAAGACGCGAACGCGCGAGTTCTGGGAAGCGTTGTAGTAAGGAGTTCGGTATCGGTTCGATGTCGAGGCTGCCTTAGCTTCCGGCGAACCTATGGAGCATAATGGACTCATACCGAAGGTTAAGTGGATGGAAGCTACCCCAATTGCAGCCGAGCAGCCTGAAAATCGTTCCCACGGAATAGGAATCGACCTGCGAGCCATCGTGGCTTCGCCGGCATTCTTTCCTGGGCTCCTTTGCATCATCGGCATAGGACTGATTTTCTGGCAGTTACTGGCAGGCCTGCCGAACCTATGGCTCGGCGAAGATGGCTACTACTCGCACGGCTTCCTCGTTCCGATCATCGCAGGCTATGTCCTTGTTAAGTGGTGGCCTCACCTGAAGACGATTCCAGTGAAACCAAGCTTCTGGGCCATTATTCCGATCGCCGCAGTGCTTTGGGTTGCGAAAGGTGCGGTTGTCTCCGACATAGAAGCGCTCGTTTCACTTTGTCTTCTGGGAACGCTCCTGTTCGGGGCAGCTTTCGTTGCAGGATGGCGCTGGATGTTCGCAACGGCGCTTCCAACCCTGTATTTGGGGTTTGCGCTGCCACTGTGGACAATGGCGATCGGGGTTTATACGAACCCACTGCAGCTCATCTCGACCAAAGTCTCCTATAAGATGCTGCAGCTCATGGGTTTCCAGCCTTGGCGAGACCCTTCGTCGACAACTATCAATCTCCCGAACTTCAATTTGGATGTCGGCGTGCCCTGCAGCGGGCTCAAACTCGTACTCGCGCTTTCGGCCTTCACGGTTTTCTTCATGCTGATCGCGCGATTGAAGTGGTGGGGCAACGTCATCATGGCCGGATTGGTGCTGCCTCTTTGCATCTTCATCAATTCGCTGCGAATTACGTTGATCGGCATTGTCGGCGAGAACTATGGAAGCGCTGCCGGCCATCAGTTCCACGACTACAGCGGATATATCACCCTCATCCTCTGCTTCTTCATCCTCTTTAAAATCGCAAGGTGGTTAGGTTGGAAAGACTAGTCAAATTTACATATATCCTGGGTGCGGTGCTCGTCGTTGCCGGCATCTACGTCAACTTCGCGGGCAAGTCGACCTATGCCACGAAGGATGAGAAGTGGATGGAGGTCCACGCTCCAAAACGGCTAGGCGAGTATGCGATGGTTCCGAGCCAAGAGAACCCGGAACAGTCCTACTCGATGGGCGAAGTCGTCCGGAACGAGCTTGCACCGTATGGCATCGTCTGCCGCGTTTACAAGAATTTCAACCTGATGGTGGACGTCGTCTTGATTGCCAGCCAAAACAAGGCGAGCTTCCACGACCCCCGAGTTTGCTTCACGGCTCAAGGATGGAGCATCGTGGAGGAGTCGGCGATCGACATCGACACTCCCCGAGGCAAGATCCCCGCGACGTTCGTGAAAATGAATCGGAATGGGGAGAACTCGACCGGAATATACTTTTACAAAGGGCCGAGCGGCTTCTGCTCGAACGCGACCAAACTCAAATTCGGCATGTTCTGGGAGCGGATAATGGGTGGAAGGAACGTCGACGGGGTGTTTTATCGGTTCATGCCGTATAACTGCGAGCTGAGCCAAGACGACCTGAAGAAATTTGTCGCAAACTACATGGTCGAAGTGGACAAGACCAGCAATGGCTACTTCTGAGCCCCTGATCCGTCTGTTTAAGGGAGGCAGTCCGTCTCTATGGGCCTGAGCTTGGATCAGGTTCGCAGGAACAATGACTCTGGTAACATGGGTCCCATTCCGACAATGAATGCAAGGGTCGCGTGCTGAGGAACAAGGATGATTAAGGCGTATTGGCTTCGGATTCTTATCTGCGCTCTCGTTGGCGCGGGTCTTGGCTTGTTGCTGGCCGTATTCACTCCGCCAAAATACGAGGCCGTCTTCGCCGTATTGGTGGACTCCAAACAGCTCTCAGGCCCTAGCCGACAGCTCACTGCCGCCGACGAAAACGTTCAGGATCTCGTAGACTTCGGCAGAGGCCGCTCAGTCTCGACGCAGGTCGAGATGTTGACGGGACTTGGAACGCTTCAGACGGCAGCCCAGAAGGTTGCCGCTCAGCGCAACATGTCGATGTCCAGCCCCGACAGCGAACTCAACCCAATCAACCTTGAGCAGAGAGTCTCCGTCGTCGCACAGAACGATTCGGACGTTGTCACGGTCCGGGTCAAGATGTCTTCCGAAGAGCTAGCACGGGACGTCGCCACCGAGATTTACAATGCCTTTTACGATC
>JAYROD010000494.1:0-16679 GCA_041911835.1 Fimbriimonadaceae bacterium
CCAATCATTTTTGAAGCTCCCTTCATCGAAGCTTCAAGTGATATTCTCGTCGGTTCTTTGCCGGTTAAGCTCGTCGCGTCCTCGCCATCCCTTAGCGTTCGCTATACGCTAGATGGCTCAGAGCCCAATGTGAATTCACCGGAGTATGAGGCACCCCTGCGCATTGATGCGACGACGACCGTGAAGGCCTGCTCCGTATACCAGGGCAAAGTCGTGAGCTCGATCGTCTCCAAGACGTTTAAGAAGGTTAATCCCCACCCGCAAGTGACCGATGCCGTGGCCGGGCCCGGCGTCCTCATGGAGGTGCTTCCCGGCGATTACAGCAATTGTGGAGAGATGGCGAAAAAAGCGAAATCTGAAGGGACGGTGGCCGCCACAATCGCCATGGGGTCCCATGCCAAAGAAGAGTACATCGGACTGCGTTTCACCGGTTACATCGAGGTGCCGAAAGACGACGTTTATGAGTTCTCTCTAACCTCTGATGATGGGTCTCAACTCATGATCGACGGGGAAATGGTCGTCGATAATGACGGGCTCCATTCGTCGACCGAAAAGCGGGGCACTATCGCGCTGGCAAAAGGCAGACATTCGCTCATGGTGCTTTGGTTCAACAAGACCGGCGGAACGGCACTCGATCTCAAATGGGCGCCAGTCGGCGAGGGATTGGTGCCGCTTGCAGCGCCCGCGCTTTGGCACTGAGGGAGTAACAGATGGGAGTGATCGCCATTGCGGCATTCAGACCGAGGGCGGGCCAGGAGGAAGCGCTCCTGGAGCTCACTCGAGAGCACGTACCGATTCTTCGGAGTCTCGGATTGGCGACGGAGCGGCCGGTGACCGCAATGAAGGCGCAGGATGGGACGATCGTCGAGGTCTTCGAATGGGTGTCACATGAGGCTGTCCAGAAGGCGCATTCGAATCCGGTCGTCCTCGAGATGTGGATGAGGTATGAGGCAGCGTGCGAGTATCTCAGCCTGGCAGACCTGCCCGAAGGGAATAGGCCGTTCCCTAATTTCGAACCGATCGATCTATAGCTGCCAGAGAAGTCAATGGAATGTTTCCCGGCAAAGACTTCGCATCGGTGGTGTAACATCGCCGCATGACGTTGCTGAAAATAGGTGTCACACTTGCCGCACTGCTGATCCCGGCTGCTTGGTCTCTGGCTGGAACCATCACGAAGAAACCATTTGGCAAGGCGGATGGACAAGCAGTCTCGCTTTACACGCTGACGAACAAGAACGGCATGAGAGCTGAGATCATGACCTATGGAGCAACCGTCGTTAGCCTGACCGCTCCCGATCACAAGAAGCGCTACCAGGACGTTCTTTGCGGTTACGGAAATCTCGCGGATTACATTAAGGCGAGCCCTTACTTCGGATGCATCGTGGGGCGATATGGCAACCGAATCGCCAAAGGCACGTTTAGCCTCGATGGCAAAACTTACCATCTTGCTATCAACAACGGCCCCAATAGCCTGCATGGCGGTTTGAAGGGATTTGACAAGCGGATTTGGAGCGCGAGACCCATGGAGACGGGCTCCGGTCCGGCGCTCGCCATGAGCTACACGAGCGCAGATGGGGAAGAAGGCTATCCCGGGCGTCTCACCGTTAATGCCACTTACACGCTGACCAACGATAATTCACTTCGGATCGACTACAGCGTATCGAGCAGCCAAAACACGGTCGCGAACATCACGAATCACTGCTATTTCAATCTGGCTGGGCCAGATGCTCGGGACAATTTGGACCACGTCATGTGGATCAATGCCGACAAATATACGCCGGTGGATTCGACCCTCATTCCGACAGGAGAATTGGCGTCTGTGGAGGGCACACCGATGGACTTTCGACATCCCACCCCAATTGGCGCACGAATCGCCATGGACTTCGAACAGTTGAAGTTTGGAGGTGGCTATGACCACAACTGGGTGCTGAACGGGAAAATGGGAACCCTTCGAAAAGCGGTCCAGGTCGTCGAGCCGACAAGTGGGCGGATCATGGAGGTGTGGACCACCGAGCCCGGAGTGCAGTTCTATAGCGGCAATTTCCTCGACGGCTCCAATATCGGGAAAGGCGGCAAGGTCTATCCGTATCGATTTGCCTTCTGTCTGGAGACCCAGCACTTTCCCGATTCGCCGAATCACCCGAACTTCCCCAGTACGGTGATTCGTCCTGGAAAACCTTACAAGTCGACGACGGTATACAAATTCCGGGCGGAATAATCATGCTCATCGCGTTCTTGGCAACCATCGCCACAGTGCAAATGCCGCCGATCGCACACCTCGAGGAAGTCTCCCTGAACCACGTCCGGATCGAGGACAAATTTTGGGCGCCGCGCCAAGAAATTAACCGCACGGTTTCGTTAGCCCATAGCCTCGACATGATCGAGAAGTTCGGCTACATGGAGAACTTCGAACGCGCTGCGCAAGGGAAGACCGGAGGCTATCACGGTCCGGTATTCATGGACAGCGATGTCTACAAGGTGCTGGAGGCGTGTTCGTTCTCGTTGGCCACCCACCCCGATCCGAAGCTTGAGAGCCGGCTCGACGGAATCATCGCCAAGATGGCGGCGGCCCAACAGCCCGACGGGTACCTCGACACATACTTCCTCGTCGCGGAACCAGGAAAGCGGTGGACCAACCTGCGAGACTGCCACGAACTGTATTGCGCCGGCCATCTCTTCGAAGCTGCGGTCGCCCATTACAACGCAACGGGAAAGAAAAACCTCCTCGACATCGCGACGAAGTACGCAGATTACATTGATTCCGTATTCGGCGACGCTCCCGGCAAGCGGCCGGGCTATTGCGGCCATCCCGAGATCGAACTCGCGCTTGTAAAGCTCTGGAAGACGACCGGCAATAGGCGCTATTTCGAACTCGCGAAGCACTTCATTATGCATCGGGGCGAGCATTTCTTCGCGAAGGAGCATAACACTCCCGAAGGAGAATACGACGGCACCTATTTCCTCGATGACGTACCCATCACCGATCATCGCAAGATCAAAGGACATGCCGTGAGGGCGGCCTACCTCATGTCGGGGGCGACGGACGTCGCAGCAGAAACGCGCGATCCCGGATTGCTCGACATGCTCGATAGGGTCTGGAAGAATACGAACGAGCGCAACACTTACGTGACCGGGGGCATCGGACCTAGCGCCAGCAATGAAGGTTTCACAGAGGACTTCGATCTCCCTAACCTGACGGCATACCAGGAGACTTGCGCTTCGGTCGCGCTGGCAATGTGGAACCATAGGATGAATCTGCTTTATGGTGATGCGAGATACGCCGATGCCATGGAGCGATCCCTTTACAACGGCGTGATCTCCGGGGTCTCTCTAAGCGGAGATCGCTTCTTCTATGTCAACCCGCTGGCGAGTCTGGGAAACCACCATCGGTCGGAGTGGTTCAGCTGCGCTTGCTGCCCGCCGAATGAATCCCGAACGACCGCCGCGATTGGCCAATACGCCTACGCAACCGGACCGAACGCACTTTGGGTGAACCTGTATATCCAAGGACAGGGCGAAGCAGAGATTAATGGCAAGCCGGTGAAATGGAAGGTCGCCACAAACTACCCGTGGGAGGGAGCGGTAGCGCTGACTTTCGAGAGCGCGTTCAGCGGCGAACTTCGATTGAGGATCCCATCCTGGGCCTCACCCGCCGGCGTCCGGCTGGACGGCAAGACGCTGGCTCCGCAGCAGCTTGAGAAAGGATATGCAGTCCTCGAAGGGCCCTGGAAATCGGGAAGCGTAGTCCGGTTAGAACTCCCAATGGAAATTCGAAGGATAGCCGCTGATCCAAGAGTGAAAGCGGACATAGGCCAATTGGCGCTCGCACGCGGTCCCTTCATTTACTGCGTCGAGGAGGCGGACAATCCTAACGAAGTCGCGGGGCTCTGGGTGCCCACAGATACAGAACTCAAGGCGGATTGGCGGCCACGCCTTCTGGACGGCGTCATGACCATTTCCGGAGAAGGATACGTTGGCAATCCCGAATGGCCGGGCGGACTCTATAACCCGGTCGGCGCCAGCCGCAAGACGGCCTTCACCGCGATCCCTTACTACGCGTGGGACAATCGGCAGCCGGGGGAGATGAAGGTATGGATTCCGTTCTCGCCTCCGCAACCGCCGTCTGGAGGCCCCGAACGTTCTGCACGGGTCAGCCTTTCTTTCGTCAGCGGCAATTGTCAGCCTTCGGGAATCAACGACGGGATCGAGCCTCATGCTTCCGGAGAGGTCCCGGCAGCCAACTGCCACTGGTGGCCTCACAAAGGCACACTTGAATGGGCCCAATATGACTGGACCAAGCCGAGGACTATCTCGGGCGCCAGTGTTTACTGGTTCGATGACACCGGGCGAGGAGAGTGCCGCTTGCCTGCCTCCTGGCGCTTGCTGTACAAGAAAGGTGACCGATGGGAGCCGGTGCAGCTTGACAGATCGGAATTCGCGATCAAGATGGACCAGTGGTGCCGAGTCCGATTTCAGCCGGTCGTGACATCGCAATTGCGAGTGGAGGTCCAATTGAAACCGGGATGGGCTGCGGGAATTCTCGAATGGAAAGTCGAATCCGATGAGTGATGGCAGTCCCCGTCGACCACAGAGAGCGTCCCATGTTGTTCACAATGAGAATGGGTCGGAGAGAGTTTGAGTTGAGGTGGGTGGATGAGGTTAAAGACGAAGAAAGAGTCGGTGCTTTTCGACTTGCTCGATGCGCAAGCCAACGTCGCTACAAGAACCGCTGTTGCGTTCTACGACATGGCCGTCGACTTCAACGGACTCAAGGCGCACGCGCAAAAGATCTCCGATCTGGAGCATGAAGGCGACGACCTCACGCATGAGCTTCAGAACCGCATCGCCACAACGTTCATCACACCGCTGGACAAGGAAGACCTTCGGGATCTTTCTCAGGCCCTGGACGATGTAACCGACTTCATCGAGGCGGCCGCTGCCCGAGCAGAATTGTACAGCCTCTGCGATCCAAGGGCCGAGCTCGAGCCAGCCGCAAAGCTCCTCTTGGAGGCCGCGCAATTAACCGAATCAGCTGTTCGCTCGCTTCGAAGCGGCTTCACAACCAGCGTCGCGCTCCGCGAGACCCTCAAAGAGATTCACACCGTCGAGAATCAGAGCGATCGGATGTTTCGGACAGCGCTGAAGAACCTTTTCGATCAGCCCGGAATTGATGCGCTTACGGTCATCAAGTGGAAGGAGTTGTTCGACCGCATAGAGACGGCGGTGGGCAAATGCGAGGACATAGCCGCGATCATCGGCACGATCATCGACAAATATGCCTGAAATCGGCTTCCTGCTCATCCTGGTCGTAGTCTTTTCGCTCGGGTTCGACTACATCAACGGCTTTCACGACACGGCAAACGCCATCGCCACGGTCGTCTCCACGCGCGTTCTCACTCCCACGGCCGCGATCATCATGTGTGCTGTGCTCAACTTCCTAGGAGCCATGTTCGCGAGCAATGTCGCAAAGACCATTGCATCCGGAATCGCCAATCCTCATCAGGTGACCCAAGTCGTCGTGCTGGCTGCGGTGGTCGGAGCGATCGTTTGGAATCTAATCACCTGGAAGTATGGAATACCGAGCAGTTCATCCCATGCACTGATCGGGGGTCTTGTGGGCTCTGCCATGGCCCACGCCGGCTCGGCCGCGGTCGAATGGAAAGGGTTGCTCGACAAGGTCGTTTATCCTTTGGTGGGCTCTCCCTTGGCGGGGTTCATTGCGGGATATATGCTCATGTCGCTGATCGCCTGGCTCTTCGCGAATTCGAATCCCGGGAGGGCAGGGGCGTGGTTCAGAAAACTTCAATTGGTCTCCTCAGCGCTCATGGCGACTTCCCACGGCATGAATGACGCGCAGAAGAGCATGGGAATCATTACGCTCGCTCTCGTTACCGGGGGACAGCTTGCCAAAGCGGAGATACCCTTGTGGGTCATGCTCGCTTGCGCAATCACGATGGGGTTGGGGACCGCTGCCGGAGGTTGGAGGATCATCAAGACGCTCGGACACAAGATCATTCGTCTTGACCCCGTTCATGGATTCGCCGCAGAGACCTCTGGCGCGGCTGTGATCCTGCTTGCGAGCAAATTCGGGATGCCCATCAGCACCACCCACGCGATCACGGCGAGCATCTTTGGCGTCGGATCCTCAAAACGCCTGTCCGCGGTGCGCTGGCAGGTCGCGAGAGGTGTCGTTGTCGCGTGGATCATCACGATTCCGGCTACGGCGGCGTTTGGGGCGGTCACCTATTGGCTCCTTGCCCAAGCGTTCAAATAGTCAACCCCAGCCCCAGGAACGAAGAACGCGAAAGGGACGACTTGCTTGTTGGCAGTTTGTATGACCCAATTGAGCTATGGCACGGTTTATTCTTGGTATAGCGCTTATACTCCACGGTCTGGCGCATGGGTTGCCTGGGATGTTAGCCAGCGAAGGCCACCCTCCCGTCTGGAGGATTGTTCTGGTCACCGTTGCCTGGACCGTCGCGGTTGGTGGGTATTTCTCCGCAGGCCTCGGAGTTTGGGGCACGGCGCTCTTCCGTCCTTGGTGGCGGCTCGCGATTTATGGCGCTAGCCTCGCCTCATTCGGGCTCTTCCTGATGGCTGGGAGAGTTTCTCTCTGGCCCGGGCTGCTCATTGACGTAGTCTTCCTTGGGTTCGCATTTAGCAATCCGGATTGGCTGGAGCAGAGGGCCGGGGTGCGAATGATCGCACCGCACAAAGGCTGGTCTGGATTTTGGTCGGTGTTGGGGACTCTCTCCCTGCTCTACGTCTCGTTGGCAGTTGCGCTGCGACCATGGCACCACAATTGGGGCACGTCGCTCGTCGAGCGGGAGACACCGTTTATTGGCGACGAACTAGCGCCCAATCGACTTCAGTCCATCAACCATTCGATCACGATTAACGCTCCGGCCGAACGAGTCTGGCCCTGGATCGTTCAGATGGGCCAAGACAAAGGAGGGTTCTACAGCTATGATTGGCTCGAGAGGTTGTTCGGTGACGACATTCACAATGCCGAGAGAGTCGTTCCCGGCTATCAAGACCTCAAGGAAGGCGATCTCGTTCGAGCTGCGCAGCCCGACTACATGGGTGGTCGATTGGGAGACCAGATCGGATGGCGGGTAGCCAAGATCGTTCCGAACCGAGCGCTTGTCTTGCAGAATTGGGGATCGTTTGTGCTCGTTCCCGAGGGGACAAACCGAACTCGGCTCATCATCCGAACGCACTTCGACACCGGACCGATCTGGGCAGCGCCGATTGGAGTGTTTCTCTTCGAGCCGGTCCACTTCATCATGGAGCAAAAGATGCTGCGCACGATCAAGGAGCAGGTCGAGAAAGCGCCCGCTGCCATTTGATCAAATACTCAGGGGCCGCAGCAGTCTTCGCTTCGCGAACTCGACGAGCGTCAGATAGGTGATCGTCGCGAGAGCCAAAAAGCCGAAGAAGGCGGCGGGGAGCGGAACGAATCCCAAGACTGGGCCAAGAGGAGAATAGGGCAATGCGCAGGCGCAGGCAACGATGACCAAAGTCGTCCAAAGAAGCGCGGGGCTCGGTCGACTTTTCCATGGCACGCCATAAGTGCGAATGACGAGTATGACGAGCACTTGGGTCGCCAGCGATTCGACGAACCAACCCGTATGAAATTCCTTCTCTCCGGCTTTGAATACGCTCAACAGAACCCAGAACGTGAGAAAGTCATAAATGGAGCTAAGCGGCCCGACGTAAAGCATGAAGTTTCGTATCAGTCCGATGTCCCAGTGTTTTGGTTTCACGACGAACGCTGGGTCGACTCGATCGGTGGGAATCGTCACTTGGGACAAATCATAGAGGAAGTTGTTGAGCAAAATCTGGGTTGGCAACATGGGGAGGAATGGCAGGAACAGGGTCGCCGCCGCCATGCTGAACATGTTTCCGAAATTGGACGAGGTGCCCATCATCAGGTACTTCATGACGTTGCCGAATGCCATCCGCCCTTGCGTGACTCCTTCGAGCAACGCTTCGAGCCCCGGCCGGATAAGGATGATTTCCGCAGCGTCCTTGGCCACTTCGACCGCCGTGGACACCGAGATTCCGACGTCCGCTGCGTGAAGGGACGGGGCATCGTTGATGCCGTCTCCCATGTATCCCACCACGTGTCCTCTGGCTTTGAGCGCCACGATGATCCGGTTCTTTTGGGAGGGGGAAACACGCGCGAAAACCGATTGCGTTTCAGCTACATGTTGAAGTGCGGCA
This sequence comes from Fimbriimonadaceae bacterium, assembly GCA_041911835.1. GTDB lineage: Bacteria > Armatimonadota > Fimbriimonadia > Fimbriimonadales > Fimbriimonadaceae > JAYROD01. The sequence goes on from JAYROD010000494.1 coordinate 8,227, forward strand.
TCGGTCATCGATTCGATCTCCTCGCCTAACACGATCTTGCCCGGATCGAGGCCGACTTCCCTGCAAATGTGGGAGGTGACCATTTGGTTATCACCGCTAATAATCTTAACCGCGACGCCGGCCCGATGAAGCTGGTCCAAGGTCTTGAGCGCGTCGGGCAGAGGCGGATCCACGAAGGTCAGAAACCCGACAAGCGTGAGGTTCGATTCATCGCTGGCGGCGTACCGCTGTTTGGATTCGATGTGGCGTGTGGCCACCGCGAGGACGCGATACCCTTCCGTCCCGAGCGCCTCCGCCTTTTGAGTTGCGCGCGCTCGGACCTCTGCACTTAGAACTTGCGACGCTCCATTGATGAGCACACTGGTGCAATCCCGCAGCACGCTTTCCGGAGCGCCCTTGCAAATGAGCGTAGGACCGCCGCCTATTTCCGCGATGACCGACATGCGCCGCCTCTCGAAATCAAAGGGAACTTCGCCGAGCTTCGGCAGTGGCGCCCCCGTTGGCATGACTCGCAGCAGCGCTTGATCGAGCGAGCTCTCGATTCCCGTTTGAAGTTCACAATTGATCTGCGCCATCTGAAGCGCCGTGGGATCGACTTCTCCAAGTGGACCGAGCGAACTTTCAAACGTCATCTCGCCAGTTGTGAGCGTTCCGGTCTTGTCACTGCAGAGCACGTCCATGCTGCCAAAGTTCTGGATTGATGCGAGGTTCTTGACGATCACTCCCAGACGGGCCATGTGGACTGCGCCACGGCTGAGGGTTATCGTCGTGATCATGGGAAGAAACTCCGGTGTGAGCCCGACCGCCAAAGCGACGGAGAACAGCAGCGACTCCAAGGGGTTTCTCTTCATCACGATGGATGTGAGGAACACGAACAGCAGCAGGAAGATGACGGTCCTCAAGATGAGCAAGCCGAATTGCCTGAGTCCCCGTTCGAATTCGGTGATAGGGGCTTTTTTCGCCAATCGGAGCGCGATGTCGCCGAATTCCGTACGGTTGCCCGTTCGAACAACCAGGGCGGTTCCCACTCCACTGACCACGCTCGTTCCTAAGTAGACACAGGCCGTATTCTCCGAAGGGAGCTCACTGGCGATCGCGCCGCCTTCCGCATGCTTGTCAACCGGAAGGGACTCACCCGTGAGCGCGGCCTGCTGGACATGTAGGTTGTTGGCCGAAATCAGCCTTCCGTCGGCCGGAACGAGGTCACCTGCGTTGAGAAGTACGATATCGCCCGGGACGATGTCGCGCCGTAGCACTTCGATGAACTTGCCATCGCGGAGAGCGGCAGCCGTCGGCGACATCGATCGCTGCAAAGCCTCGACCGCCAGCCGCGAACGGTAACTTTGGATCACGTTCAGGATGACGCTCACCAGGACCATCGCGAATATGAGGGAGGCATCGACGACCCCTCCTAGGGAAGCCGAAACGCCCGCCGCAAAGAGCAGGATGACGACGAGAGGATTGGAGAAGAAAAACAGGATCTCTTTGAGAACCGGGTGCGTTTCCCGCGTCTTCGATTCGTTTGGTCCGACAAGCAGCAGCCGCCTCGCGACCTCTTCCGTCGTCAGCCCGGCTTCGGAAGATCCAAGCGCCGAGTATAGGCTACTGATCGGATCGGTAAGGGAGGCTTCGGTGAACTGCATCGCCGGCAACTAAGCTCCATGAGTGATCGCATACCAACAACGGTTAAGCCACCGATGGATGCGCGGCCTAAAGATCTGGAGCGGCCGAGCCGCTACAGCAGAGCCCTGACCGTGCTGCGTCATGGATTCATTCTATGCCGGAGACAGCGCAAGTTGTTGCCGCTCTTACGAGAACCGCTCTCCTGACAAACAAATCGGCTCCGGGGCACATCGAAACCAATCGTCGGCACGAAGGCGAATCCTGAGCACGACTTACTTCGAGAACACTTCGGCAAAAAAGTTCTTCATGGCAAGCCACGAGCGCTCATCGGCCGCCTTGTTGTAGGCAACCGGCGAATTCGGATCGTTTCCAGCTTCAGGTTGCGTGAACGCATGCTTGGCGTTTGCGAACGCCATGAAAACGTAATCCACCTTGGCATCTTCCATCGCCTTTTCGAACGCTCCGATCGACTCGGGTGTCTCCATGCGGTCAATGGCGCCATGACAGATCAGAACCTTGCCCTTAATGTTCTTGGCATCCTCCGGATGGGGCGTGCCCAATCCGCCGTGGAAACTAACAACGCCCTTGACGTCGGCCCCACTTCTTGCCAGTTCGAGAACGCCGCCTCCGCCGAAACAGTAGCCAATTGCTCCGAGCCGCGAGGCATCGACCCCAGGCTGAGCTTTGAGGGCATCGAGCCCGGCGTTCAAGCGCTTGCGGAACATTTCGATGTCACCCCGGAATTTGCCTGCTTGTGCGCCAGCCTCCTGGCTGTTCGCTGGCCGCACTCCTTTCCCATAGATGTCTGCGGCGAAAGCGATATAACCTAGCTCGGCGAGCATCCGCGCTCGGCGCTTTTCGTAGTCGGTCAATCCCATCCATTGATGCACGACAAGCACCCCTGGGACCTTCTTGCCCCCTTTGATCGACGCGTCGTCGTAAGCGAGAAAGCCAACGCATTCCACGTCGCCGTCCTTGTAACTGACTTCTTTCTCAACGATGGTTGCCATTGCCGATGTCCCGATCATAGCCGTCAAAAGTCCAATAGCCCAACATTTCATAAGAATAACTATGCTTCATGAGGGGTCATCGTTCGCCACCGGGTGGCTGTCTCAACCGCTTTTCCATCTGGATCCGCGGAAAGACGACGCCCTGCCAAACGTTGGTCCCCCGTCCAATCTCGACGAAGCCGAGTTTCTCGTAAAATGCCAGAGCGTTGAGCGACGAATCGAGGCTGATGAGGTCTAAGCCGCGATCCAGCGCTTCCGCCTCAATCTTCTCGACAAGCAACCTGCCGACGCCTTGGCGAGCGAAATCGGGGTTGACGTAAAGAAGTCCGAGCCGGCCGGGCTCCGGACCAACGATCGAGAATCCCGCAATTCTCCCTTCAGCTTCCACCACGGTCAGCCGGCCTTCGAGAATGGGTTGACGGTAGTTGTCTGGAGCGATCCCCTTTACCCATGCTTCGACTTGTTTCTTCGAGTAGTACTCGGCGGCAAGCTCGAGGACCGATCGTCGATGGAGTTCGGCGAGCTGAGGTGTTTCAGACAGGACCGCATCTCTGAGCTTCATGCACGGCTGCCGCCGCGAAGGCGGTCTATGGCGACAGCCAAGACGATGATGGCACCCGTCACAATTTGTCGGACCCACTCGGGCAAACCCATCTGGGCGAAGCCATTGGCGATGGTCGTCATGAAGAGAGCGCCGACCAGACTGCCGAGCACCGAGCCTTGCCCGCCCGACAGGCTTGCTCCGCCGATAACAACTGCCGCAATGACATCGAGCTCCAGCCCTACAGCCACCGTCGGGTCGCCAACCGTCAGGCGAGAAAACTGCATGAGCCCTGCGAGTCCGACGAAGAGGCCTCCCAAACCGAACACGGCGAGCTTCACCCTCTCCACGTTGACGCCGCTCATTCGAGCCGCCGACTCGTTGGAACCGACGGCCACAATATGCCTCCCAAAAACGGTGCCTCTGAGGATCGCGCCGACAACAACAGCCATAGCGAGCATGAACCAGACACCGACTGGAAACAGCTTCCAATGCTCATCGGGCCCCAGAACAGTGAGCAGATTGTTCAGCCACGTCTCGGGAGCGGATACCGTGTTGTCATGACCGAGCCCCCGAGCTAACCCCCGGAAGATCAGCAGCGAGCCGAGCGTGACGACAAATGGACCAACGCGCATTTTGGTCACGATCAAGCCGTTGAAGCACCCAGCGAGCGCTCCTGCCGCCAGTCCGGCCAGCAGGGCCACCCACGCGGGAGCCGAACCCAAGACCGTGGCGATGACGACCGTGACCAAAGCCACCGCCGACCCAATCGAAAGATCGATCGCCCCGACCACGATGATGAGCGTCATGCCCAGCGCGGCCATCGAAACGATCGTCGCCTGCCGCGCAATCGTCTCGACGTTGGGGAAAGTCGCGAACGTTCCTGGAAGCCTCAGAGTGAAGTAGACGAAAAGGGCTGCCCAGGCCAGCAACAGCCCAAAGATATTGAGAAGCCCAGCGGATTTGAGTCGGCTTGAAAGGTCGGTCTGCATGGGCTGTTTCAACGAGCGTCTGCCGGCATGAAGAATTAGCTTGGCATTTTACCGATCACACGAAATAATGGCCCTTCTTCCGAAACAGGAAGAAGGGCCACACTTGCTACTCCTTCGGAGCGGCGAGGAGCTTCTGAACGTCTGGTTGATTGAGATTGTCTTTGGTGACCATTGTGGCTCCGGTGTCAATCCGCTTTTCAACGTTCTTATTGCCCTTGATGAACTCGACGAGCGTCTTCACTCCGTCGTGGCCCATACGCTCGGGGTTCTGAACGACGAGCCCCATGATCTCATCCTTCTGCAACCCCTCGATGAGTTCGGGAGCGGCGTCGAATCCGACGAATTTAACTTTGCCTGCCCACTTGTTCGCTTCCAACACCTTCATCATCCCAAATGTGGAGGACTCGTTTGGCGTGTATATGCCGTCGAGATCGAGGGAGCCGTCTTGCTTGCGGTACGAAGCCAACAAGTTCTCGCTCGCCTTCTCCGCCGTCTCCCGCGTCGCGCCGGCGAATTGGTTGTCGCTGACAATCGTGATGCCGGGAGCGCTGGTCTTGATCTCGTCGATGAAGCCCTTTTCACGAGCATCCGTGCTTGCCGAGCCAGCCTGGTAGCGGAGCACGACGATTTTGCCCTTGCCACCCAGGAGCTCGATCATGCGTTTGCCTGCCATGTGTCCGCCTGCTTCGTTGTCGGTCGCGACGAACGACACATACTTGTCCGTCTTGAGGCCCGAATCGATAATGAGCACGGGGATCCCAGCCTTCGTTGCTTCCTCGACTGGGTGCACGAGGGCCTGATCGTCGAGCGGGGCCAAGACTATGCCCTTCACGCCTTTGTTGACCATATTCTCGACCATTCGGATCTGGCTCTCCTTGTCGTCTTCTTTCTCCGGGCCATTGAACATGATCTCGACGCCCAACTCCGTCCCGGCTTCATTCGCACCGGCATGGACGTGCTTCCAAAATTCGTGGGTCGAGCCCTTCGGGATGACCGCGATGGTCATCTTTTCGCCGGCGTTGCCGCCTGTCGTGGCCGTCGATGTCGCAGGCGCATTATTCGCCTGGTTCTCTCCTGCATTGTCCTTATTGCCGCAGCCGAGCACGGTGAGTCCCAAGCCCAGCGCCGCCAACCATCCGATTCGTTTCAACATTTGCACTTTCTCCTGAGATGCTCCCAGTATGTCCCGCGAATAAGCCTGGGTCAATGACTGAATTTGAGGGATTTGATCTCGAATCCACGCATGCCGGTGGCGACACTCCCGTTCGCGACCGTCGCGGGGCCGAGGTGATCCTCGACAAAGTTGACCCAAGAAGCGGTTTTTGTGGGCACGTTGATCTCGATCTTTCCTTTCGATTCGTTCGGCGAAGCCTGGTAGAAACGAACGACGAAGTCTCCATCATCTTCAGCCTTCTTGAGGACAGTTGGAACGACTGCCGGATCGGAAAAGCTCAAGAGGCTCCATTGCAGCGGCTGGTCGCCCTTCGCGTCAAACGGCACCGTCGCTCCATACATCGGTTGGTTGAACTCGGCTGCAGCTCGCGAAATCCCCGAAGTAGCCCATGAGCCCTTGTGGGGAGCGATGGCGTACCTCCAATGGTGCGTTCCCGGATTCGGCACCGGATCTGGCTCAAAGCTTGAACGGATCAGCGAGAGCCGGAGCGTTGAACCATCCGCGCTGTAGCCGTGCTTGCTGTCATTCAAGATGGTCAGAGCTGAAACACCGTCACTCAAGTCACCCCACTCGAGCGCCGCACACTCCTTTGCGTCGGTCGGGCGAACGATGGCTCCAAAGGGGATCTGGTAGGTCGCAGTCGGATTCTGAAACGCCGTTTGGAATGCAATTCGGATCAGCGGATTGGGGGTCTGAGGGTTTCCGATCACATTCCAATCGCAATCGACATCGACCCAGATTTCGTCCGTCTTGGGATCGAAATGGAACGTCTGGGACAAGATGCTGTCGCCATAGTCACCTTTTCGCTTAAGCAGGACGAATTTGGAAGTCCATTGCAACTCACCGCCGATTTCCGTAAAGCCACCACCCGTGTAAGTCGGCATCGTTTCGAATTTGCTGATCTTGCCAAGAACCCAGGCGCTCATGCCAGCGGGATCTTCCCAATGCACTTCAGGAAGTCCCAGATAGCCGCCTGGCGCGACCAGCTCCATCTTCGTGCGCTTATCCACGAGGCTCGAAATGGCGCCTTTCGACTCGTCGAATTTTGCGACATAGTTGCTCGTCTCGATCGTTGCCGCCGAGCCAATCAGCTTGTACCGGATGGGTTCCGGAACGCTGTTTTTGATCTGAAACACCTTATAGCCAAACGCCGGCACGTCAGCAGCCCAGAACCTCGCTCGGCGACTCGCAGCGTCAAGAAGCTCTACCGATGAAGACTTTCCATCAGGTCCAAATGCGGCGCACTGCGTCGGATTCAGCCGCTCGCCACCATCCCAACCGCTTTGCACGAGCAACGTCTGCACCCAACCACTTCGTGACCAGCCAAGTGGATTACAGACCATCACACTGATCCCGCCCTTGTTTGGCGTGACTCGCAGCGTCATCGTCTGCATCGCGCGGTTGATGATGTCCCGGTCGTCCGCGATCACGCGTCCGAGCATGATCTTCGTGTTCTCATACGGCGCATGAATCCCCGATCCAGGCAGCGTGTCGTGGTGGTGGTTAATGCAGATGTCTTCCCAATTCCTCCGGAAGCTCGACCCCGGATACTTGAATCCCTGGAGGCTTGCGATCGATGCGATGGCCTCGGCGGAAGTCGTAATCGCCTCGGCCTGCCGATTGAGCTGCTTGACCTCCGAGTGCGTCGTATAGCAGCCATCGAAAACAGGGTTGAGCTCTTCGTTCACAACGGGGATTTTCGCCAAATCGTAGGTCTCCAGCTTCTTAAAGAACTGGGTTGCGGTGGAGAATTGGACCTTCGGTTTGCTCGGGTCCTTCATCCAGCTTTCGGCGACGTTGATGTACTCCCTCGTCGGACCTCCGCCGTGGTTACCGACCCCATAGACCCAGAGCATGTCCTTGCTGCCCGTGTTCTCCTGAAAATCGAGCATCTCCTGAAACTGCTTGTAGCTGAGGTCACTGTTGTACCAACTTCCGCTTGCCGGCTCATCGAAAGCAAGGATTTTCGTGCCGTCCAGCCCTTTCCACCAAAACAGTGGTTTTCCTTTCCCGCCGCGACAGAAGTAGTAATAGTTACACCCTCCCATCTTCAAAATCTGCGGCATCTGAAGGTTGTGCCCAAAGGTATCCGGCTCCCAGCCGACGATCGCGCTCTTTCCAAATTTCTCGCGGAAATATCGCTGTCCATAGAGGAAGTGCATGGCGGTCGATTCCGGCGAGATCATGTTCGTGTCGCCCTCGCAAATCCGCCCTCCGACCACTTCCCATTGACCCGCTTTGACTTTCGCTTGAATCTGCTTGAAGAGATCAGGGTAGTTCTCTTCAGTCGTTTGGTAGAGGCAGGAGCTGCTCTGGCTGAAGGTGAAACCGGGAAACTCATCCATGAACTTGATGGCCTGGCTAAAAGTGTCATGTGCCGCGATGATTCCCTCTTGCCACTCCCACAGCCACTGTAAGTCGATGTGCGCATGCCCGACCAAATGTCCGGTGTAGCGCTCCATCGCGGGGTGAGTGTGCGCGAGGGCCGCCTGCGCCTCATGCAGCACCGCCTCGATCTCTTCGGCGGTCGGGTTTTGCTCCGATTCCAAAGCGTCGAGCAGCGCCGAAGCCTGTTTCACATGCTGCTCTAGGTGGAGATCGGGATTCTTGTCTAGGAACTTCTTGGCAAGGCCAATATCACGCCGGGTTTCTTCGAGCTTCGCGAGCCGCTGGCCCGAAAGCTCCAGCTTGGCGATCAACGTGCTGAGATCGGCATTCGGGGAGACCTGATCGCGATCCACATACAGGCAATAGGGCTGTTTGGTATAGCCGTTTGCCGTCCCAAGCTCTTTGGCCGGCGCGGGGCCATCTTTGTATATCGAAGTCTCTTTCCCGTCCTTGTGGATGATCTTAACGTTGTCAACGAACTCGACATATTTGCCCGGCTGATCACCCTCGAAAACCAAGTTCCATTGCGAAGTGATTCGACCCTGAGCCAATTCCAACGGAATCAGCCTCGTAATCCATGCGCCGCTCGCCTTCGGCTGAAGCCCGTCACCGTGGGCGTCGATTCCATACTGGTCCTTGATATGCAGGTCCCTAAGTGGATCGCCACCGTCGGTGAACTCTATATCGACGCTCCCCTTTGCCACCGGGTTTTTGGAATCCAAATA
>JAYROD010000495.1:0-2348 GCA_041911835.1 Fimbriimonadaceae bacterium
TCTCGAAGCGCTTCCTCGAACTCATGGTTGAGCTTCGCGAGATGCGCGTCTGCATGGCTAGTCGATCGCAGGTGTTGGGCGAGGCTCGTTACTAACCCGGGCAGCGTTGGACAAAGGATGCATGGTCGTCGGAGATCGTAACGGAGGCTGAATTTCTCAATGAAGGTTGTGAGGAGATTAAAGTAGCGGTTGGTCAGCTGGTCGCTGCCCACTTCGTCAAGGGCGTCATAAACGGACTCAAGGAACGCAACCAGAGCGGGTTCACCGATAAGATCTCCTACTTGCGTCTTTTTGAAGGCTTCTCGGCTCTGAAGAGGAGAATCAACTATGTCAGCGAGATCCTCCACTGATGGAGTCTGCTTGAGCGCTCCTGGTTGTTTAGGATCACCTGCGATGACACGATACAGCTCGCAGAAGATATCTATTGGGACATCCTCATCGCTTCCGATAAGTGGTTCATCGACCAAGGGTTGCCATATTTCACGCCATGTTTCTGACCAGACGCCGATAAATTCCCCCCGCATTGCTACACTTCTCCGTTAAAGGCACGTTGCTGTAGTGACACGAAAAGAGAATCGAGAGCGGTGGCCGATGACTTGTGAGTTTCCACTAGTTCTTCCGCCCTCCGAATCCGTGCTGAAAACTCTTCCTGAAAAGCCTCGGTCGGTACCAGCACCTCAACCGGATAGATGCGCGATGCTGAAACCAGAGGCTGCCCGAACTGGCTGGCACATCGATTGAGTCTTGCGTGAGTTAGTGCGTGAACGAGGTAGTCAAATGATAGCGCAGCATCTCGGTCGCTTACATACAGCGCATTGTCTGTAACCCAGCTCTTCGGGGGCGAGACATGGACGCAACCGCAGTAAACGCCAACTCGTCCGATGACGATCTGTGGTTCCTCAAACATGTAGGTATCGTGGTAGCCACTGATTCCGTTGCCACCAAATACAGAGTGTGCGCCGCTCATAGCCATCTCACTAGCCGGCAAGAAGTCTCCGCTCTTCAATTTGATTAGCTTGCCCAACTGCTGCTTTCTTATTCCCTTCGGATTCGTGGCAGGGTCGCCGAACATGTCGAGGAAGATGGATTGGGCGAGAGTGTCGAGTTGGGCGAGGGCGGCCTGGCGCTTAACCCGCAGCGCGTCTGCCTTGTCCAGGATCTCCGCAATCCGCCGTTGCTCGGGAAGGGGCGGGAGGGGAATCTTCATTTCCGCCAAGGCATTCGGACTCAGGCGTGGCAGATTCGCGCCAGTAGCACGAGACGCGGCCAACGCGACCATCTCAGGCGTAAGAAGAATCCACGTAAGATAGCCCCGGTCGAGCCCTGGTCCCGGCAGCAGCGGAAGGATGTCCGTGCTACAGATTCCCTCGAAGTCCGGACGAGCAATCTTCGCGAGGTATGGTCGCAACTTTCCATAGAGCACGTGTCGAGACGTGAATGCGAACTTGCTGCTGGCGAGCTCCCCGGAGTCGACAGGAAGCACGTTTACAAATTGGCCACCGGACTCGATATTCTCCAGCCCAACGAACAGCGTTCCATCCCTGATCTGCGAAGGTTCGACGATGTCGCGCTCAATAGTTGCGACATCCTGAAGCGCTACTCGTCTTACCGCCGTCATTCAAGCATTCCCTCCAGCTCCTTCATCCCCTGCTGAATCTCCTCCTCCAACTTCGCCAGCTCCGCGAGAATCTCCTTCGGCGGGCGGTGCTCGACCGCCTCGTGCACCACTTCCTTGTAGCGGTTGAGCGAAAGGTCGTAGCCTTGGGCGGTAATGTCGGCCTTCGGCACACAGAAACTCTGCGCAGTGCGCGGGCGATCGCGCTCGGTGCCATTACGTTGCGCCCATCGAGCGAGCACGTCCGGCAGGTTATTCTTCACATGCTCATTTGGTGTCAAAGAACCTGGATTCCCGCTTTCGCGAGAATGACGGCTGGGGACGGGACCGAGCAAGTCCTCTGGCAGGAGCGGCGTGCGCTTGTCATCGAGGCTCCAGCCGTCGGCATCGACGTCGTAGAACCAGACGTGATCTGTCCCGCCGGAGTTGGTCTTGGTGAAGACGAGTATCGCGGTGGAGACGCCTGCGTAGGGCTTGAACACGCCACCTGGCAGCTTCACCACCGCGTCCAGCTTCTGGTTTTCCACCAGCATCTGGCGCAGTTCCTTGTGCGCCTTGCTCGAGCCGAAGAGCACGCCGTCGGGGACGATCACCGCCGCGCGCCCGCCTGGCTTCAAGAGTCGCAGGAAGAGAGTGAGGAAGAGCAGCTCGGTCTTCTTCGTCTTGACGACTGAAAGTAGGTCTTTGGCTGTATTCTCGTAGTCGAGGCTGCCGGCGAAGGGCGGATTGGCCA
>JAYROD010000496.1:0-7915 GCA_041911835.1 Fimbriimonadaceae bacterium
GTTCAACGCCGTGCTTTGCGGACTCACCCCGGCTCCCAAGGCCTGGCTGAAGAAAGCGACATACAATATCTGATCGGCTCTACCGAAGCCGCCGATAGCAAGCGGGCCCGGACGCATCCGTCGGGGCCCGATTGCTATCGGCGGCTTAGGTAGAGCCGATCAGATATTGTATGTCGCTTTCTTCAGCCAGGCCTTGGGAGCCGGTTTGAGTCCGCAAAGCACGGCGTTGAACTCAGGGCTCTTGAGGACCGAAGTGGAGACTTTTAGCCTGACCTTGCCATGGACCGTACTGACCGTGACAATCTGCAGGTTCGCGTGCTGCATTCGATTCTTCTTAGGCGCACGGAATTTCCAAGCGCCGGAGTGCCGGTGCCGGATGTGCTTGGCTGCGTTGCCCTTCTTGCCGCTGACTTGACAGATATTGGCCATGGTCGTAATCCTTGGGGAGTGGCTTTGTGGGCCACACGGACCCATGAGGATACTCGATTGGACCCCTCGGAAGCAAGGGGGCAGCCGGACGCCCTACTGTCCCAGATCCTCGATCCTGAGAACCGGGTGGATCTCCCAAGCCGTTGACCGCCAGGGGTTGTGGTAGCTGGGTGCGCCGCCGGTCTCCACCTTCGGCCCAACTTGACCCGGCCCAATATGCGAGTAATCCCAAAAGAGGTAGCCAGTGATCCTGACCCTATGCGCTTTGGCGCCTTGGGTTTTGAACGGCTTGACGACGGGCTTGTTGTCCGCCCGGTCTTCGCTTCGCATCCACTCGGCGAGGCTATTCAGCCGCACCCCATCCTCGAAGAGCTTGCGCTCCGTATGCGGGGTGATCTCGGCGATGATCGGAGTGGGGTCGCCGATTTGCGGATAGTGGCCCAGCGGCTTGGCGAGCAACTCGAGGTGCCAGTCGTGGAAATTCAGGTCTCCGTTGACCGATTCCTTGGGTCCGGGATAAACAAGCGTGAGATAGCCTTCGACGCTGACAAGTTGGCCTTCCGCCTTCTCCAGCGACTGAATCTGGGCGTCCGTCAGCTGGATTTTGCCCGACTCTGGAAGGCCGATCGCGCGAGCGATCGCCTCGGTTTTGGCCAAGAACTCCTTTTCAGTCCAGACTTCGGTTTTGCCCGGATCGGTCCACCGTCGACTCTTTTGCCGATTGCGCTCTTGGGCGAAGGAGTCTTTGGCGGTGCCTTCGGGCTTGTCCCGGTATTCCCAGCTCGAAAGGTCGAGCTTGCGCAGCTCATACTCCATCTTCTCGGGAGTTTGAGTATTTCTGCAGCCGATCAGGAGCACGGCAAGGAGTGTTGAAACCATGAATCGAACCTCTTGCATGCAGTTTGGCACAGCGTTTCGAAGCCTCGGGCGGCTAACCTTTGATCGTAATGACGGGCTCAAGGCGGGCAACCATTCGGGCCAATCCAGATCGATGAGCCGCCTCGACGACCTCACGAACATCCTTATAGGCGCCTGGCGCCTCCTCGGCGACTCCGCGCATGGACGGACTGCGGACCGACATTCCATGCGCCGCCAATTCTAGCACCACCTGCTGCCCGCCATACTGCTTCAGTGCCTGGTGTCGGCTCATCGTCCTTCCGGCTCCGTGACAGGCTGAACCGAATGCCATGCCCATGCTTTCTTGGGTTCCTACCAAAATATACGATGAGGTCCCCATTGAGCCTCCAATCAAAACCGGTTGCCCAATAGCGAATAAGGACGCCGGAAGCGCAGCGTTTCTTGGACCGAACGCTCGGGTAGCGCCTTTACGATGTACATAGAGATTTCTTGGGACGCCATCAATGACATGCTCCTCATATTTGCAGGTGTTATGGGATACGTCGTAAAGCAGACTAAGATGCGCTTGTGGAATAACATCTGAGAACACTTGCCTCACCAAATGAGTGAGAATCTGCCGATTCGCCATAGCGCAGTTCATCGCTGCCCGCATTGCACCCAGGTACTGGCTGCCCAATTCTGAGTTGATCGGCACACACGCCAGTTCGCGATCCGGGAGATCGATTCCGTGTTGGGGGGCTTCGAGCACCATCTTGCGCAAATAATCCGTACCGATCTGATGCCCAAGTCCGCGAGAGCCGCAGTGGATGCTGAGAATGATCTCCCCCTCATGAATTCCAAACGCTCGAGCCGTCTCCGCATCGAAGATTTCACAGATGTGCTGCACTTCGAGATAGTGGTTGCCTGAGCCCAGTGTGCCCATCTCCTGCTTTTGTCGACGCTTGGCCTGCTCCGAAACGCAGTCTGGATCGGCTCCAGCCATGCGTCCGTGCTCTTCGATCCGCTCGAGGTCCTCCCGCGTTCCGTAGCCTTCCGCGACGGCCCATGCCGCTCCACCCTCCAGCATGTCGTCCATCTCGTTGAATGTCAATTCAAGAGCCCCTGTGCTTCCGACGCCTGCGGGGATGTGCTCAAACAGTTCGCTTGCCAATTCGTCTTGAACGTCCCGAATGTTCGCAAGTCGAACTCCCGTCGTGAGATTTCGAACTCCGCAAGAAATATCGAATCCGACGCCTCCGGCTGAGATGACCCCACCTTGGTCGGCATCGAACGCCGCCACGCCGCCGATAGGAAATCCGTATCCCCAGTGCGCATCCGGCATGGCAAACGACGCTTTGACGATGCCCGGCAGGCGTGCGACATTACACACCTGTTCGTAAACCTTTTCGTCCATCTCTTCGATGAGCTCGACGCTTCCAAAGAGGCGTCCCGGCACTCGCATCGCTCCGTGCATCGGGATTTCCCACTCATATTCTTTTAGCCAATTCAGCTTGTTAAGGTTCATCGTCCGTCACACATCGAGCACGCATTGCGCGATCCATTGGCCGTCCTTCTGCTGCACGGAAAGCTCGGTGAACGTGGCCCCTTTTATTTCGACGACTGGACGATGTCGGGCAACGTTCACCCGCTCGCCGCGCGCGATCGCCGACAAATGATCGCCAACGATGCTTACTTCGAATCGGCCAAACAGCAGATTGCGCACTGCCATTTCGAAGACTATCGCGTTTAGCCAATCAACCAGCAGCGTCTCGCGGTCGGGCGCTTCGCATTCGATGGCTACTGACTCAACCGGTTCGACACTGTCCGGGTCGGTGACGACAGCAACCAAAGCAACGGCTGCATGGGCAAATGCTTCGTCAACGGTCGAGCCAAATCCACGTACGCCTATGTCCGAACTGTGCGGAAAGTGCTCCCACGGTCGGACGATAACGGTCATCTCATCGACACTTTGGGCGCATGAACCCTGGCAAAGTGCTTGCTGAACCAATCGACCGTAAGATCGACGACCTTGGCAAGTGCCCCGGGTTCCTCGAAGAGGTGTGTCGCACCAGGAACGATTTCTAGCTTCTTGTCAGGACAGGGAATCTGGCTTAGTGCGATTTCGTTGAGTTTGATGACGACGTCGTCTTGTCCACCGACTATCAACAGAGTTGGCACGCTGACGCCGTAGAGAGAGTCGTCGGCCAGGTCGGGTCTTCCTCCTCGCGAAACCACGGCACGGATCGATTCAGGATAGTGCGCAGCCGCGACCAGCGCTGCCGCGGCTCCCGTACTCGCACCGAAAAGCCCGATCGGCAATTCGTTGGTGAGTTGCTCACTTCTCAGCCATTTCACAATGCCGCACATACGCGCCCCAAGCAGGCGAATGTCGAACGCATATTTACGATCTTTTGCGTCGAGCTGCTCCTCGACCGGAGTGAGCAAGTCGAGCAGCAATGTACCGATGCCCCAGTCGTTCAGCGTCTCTGCGACTTGTCGATTTCTCGGTGAGAAGCGGCTGCTCCCGCTGCCATGAGCGAACGCCACGACGCCAACGGCATCGGGCGGGATGCTGAGCTTGCCGGTGAGCTGCGCGCCGCCAACGTCGATCGTGACTTCTTGGTCGATTCGCTTGCTTTGAGACTTTGTTCCTTTCAACACTTCTATCACCTCACGATCGGTCACTTGCTCGAACTCATCATAGAAACAGCCGACCGCACGGAAGAAGCGAGGTTTTTCTGCACACACGACCTCGACTCTCTCATCCGCTGCTATTGATTCGGCGCTTTCTTCGGCGCACACCGGCACCGCCAAGATGATTCGCTTGGCCCCCAATTTTCGAACGGCTCGCACCGCCGCGGTGGCGCTCATACCCGTCGCAAGGCCGTCGTCGACTACAATGACGGTTCTACCTTTGAGATGGAGAGCAGTTCGGCCCCGACGATATAGCTTTGCACGACGATCCACCTCGGCCTGTTGGGCTTCGACCTGCTTGTAGATGTAGACCGTCTCAACTCGCCCTCCAGAGACGAGTTCGTCGTTCATGACCAACTCGCCGCCTTCTGCCAGCGCCCCGATCGCCAATTCTGCCTGATGGGGAGCGCCAATTTTTCGAACGACGATCACATCGAGATCTGCGCCAAGCGCGTCAGCGACCTCTGCCGCCACAGGCACACCTCCACGCGGCAATCCGAGCACGATCGGGTGAGTCTGCGCAAGGTACTTCAATTGCTCGCCCAACCTCCTGCCGGCTTCTCGACGGTTTCTAAATATCGGCTCTTGGTCGAAGTATTCCATGACGGTGTTAAATTACAGGAGCTTGGTGAATATGAGAAGCCCTGAGTTCGGAGTCATCCATAGAAAGGACATGGAGCTTAGCCGAAGGATGTACGCCTTTTGAACGACGCTATGCGAGGAGGGGATTTCAGTATCCTTTGGAAAGGTCGGAAACGTCGCGGACAAGAAGAATCCGCGGCGTGACCTTGATGACGAAAGGATTGTTCTTAACTGGTGCAATATGAGGATACTTGCTCGCTTTGACAAACGCATAAAGGGAGAAGAGGCGTTTAGCGCCCTGTTGGGATTGGGAATCGCGGAATCCGACCTGAGTCTGTTGGTGCCGGTTGAGACCCAAGGGGGATTTCGTCAGATCGACATGGGCAACGGAGGGTTCATGGAAGCCCCGGATGCGGGATTCATCGATCCGGCTTCGGAAGCAGGTTACGTCGGAAGCGGCCTTGGCCTGCCCCGCATCGAGGCCGAAGGATCGATGCTTCTCGAGAGTTCCGTTGGCGGCGGCGTCAGCACATCTTCGCCAGATGACGATGTTTCATCGGTGCAGGAAATGGATGATTCGGAATCGACCGCCGAGGCGATGCTTTATCCGGAAGCCGGAGAGTCCTTCAGTTCGCAAGACGCCCACGATATCGAGCGACTTGCGCAGACCGGCAGCGTCGACATCACCGGCATCGGACCCTCGGGTGTGTCTGGATCAGCCGAGGCCGAAGAAATCGCGCTCGACAGCCTCTATCAAGATCTATCGGTGATTCTTCTGCCGGGATGGGGCGCCGTTTTTGGAGATGGCGGTCTGGCGACAGACCTCACGGCTGCAGCGATCAAGCACAAGGCCGCTCGAGACCCCAGGCCTGACCTCGGCACCGTCCTCGCATCGACCGCAACGCCGAGAGATGCGTCGCTTCGATTGGTCGATTGTTGGGGCCGGGGAGGCGCGATTTTGGAAGCTTCCCTGCCGGTTGAGGAATCCGATGCGCTCGGAGTCGAGCGCGTGATCGTCGATCACGGCGGAGTCATCGAGCAATCCGGATAGGACGTCTGAAGCATGCAAAAAAATTGGCCGAGCGGCCTGTATTCCGCTCGGCCAAATCCATTCTATGATTTACGGAGTTTACGAATGAAGAGCGCGCCGACTCCGAGTGCGAGCGCCGCCAACGAAGCGGGCTCGGGCACCGGGCCGAACGATGCTGTTCCGATGTTCACGCCGTTCGTCCACCCAAACATGGTCAGACCGTCCGTTGCGAAGTCCGTTTTAAGCGTGTCTTCGCACGTGAGCACCCAATTGAACAAGTAATAGGCCTGTGGCGTGTTGTACGCACCGCCTGAGTAGAGTGTTCCGATGTTCGCGCCGACGGTTGCTTCGCTGAAACCGGGAAACACGGTCTCGAACGGCAGTCCGTCGGGCGGAGGGATCGAACTATTGATGCCCGCACCTACGCCGAACAAGTCATGGTTGGCAAAGACCGCCCAGGAGACCACATCGTGGCTGCCCAGGTTGTACACGTGCGTCCCAACACCAACATCCCCCAGCGCGATTGGGAATAAGTCCCAAGCATAGACCTCTCCATTCCATTCATGGGCGCTGACGAAGACATTGGTCAACGGTTGGTCGAGATTGAATTCGACCTGATAGCTCGGCAAGGCAGACGCTCCTTTCGCGATCCCCAGAGCAAGCAGCGCCAGCGGCGCTAAACGAAACAAAACAATTTTCATGATTTAGCTCACTGAATTCAATCTACAGGAGACGGGTGGATGGCTAGGGTCCGTAAAAAGCCTGTCAGCCATTTTGGGGACAAACCGCAGTCAAAAGACAACTGCTTCTGTGCAAGAAACGTTGTCCAAAAAACTTGTTTTGCTCCGATACAAATTCCGACTAATCTTAGGTTCCCCGGAAGCTAAGAACGCCGAGCGAACTAACTCGGAATTTGAACGTACGGTGCAAAATTCACGCAAAATCCGGAACAGTTCGAAAGAATCGTGGCTATACTGAAAATTGTCTGTCTCCGCAGTTCTGCGCGGGGAGATTGGAGAGGTGAATCGGTGAAAAGAGCAACTGTATTCGGCCTAGGGATTCTCATCGTGGCCACGGGCTATTCGGCCCCGCTCACTCCGGTCATTACCGGCTACGACTTCAATTTTGGAGCCTTCAATTCAGATGGCCCCATCGAATGGAACACCAACGGTCTGGCGCCAGATACCCTCGACTTCGTGGCGTCGAGCGCACACACCGAAGTCACCGCCTTTTGGCCCGCATGGCCCGCTCCGCCGACCTTCCCGGTGTTCAATGCCGCCGGCGCCTTTGGAGCCGATTTGGAACTGCACGCGATGTTTACAGGTCAGGACGCTCCCTACGTCGGACCAGGTGGCGTCATCGACGTCAGCCTCACAGGGACGGGTGGCACGGCCGGCGCGCCGGATCTCATGATTTTTGGGAGCATTCCTGGCCTGGGAATCCCATTTGGATTACTTTGGGCGATCGACCTCAACCAAGTATCGCTGTATGGCTATTCAAGTTCGGATGCATACGTCCTGGAAGGGGCGGGGATTATCGTCGGCGGCGACGTTCCCCAGCGCTATGGGCTGATCGGCCAGCAAGGCGTCATGCGCGGAAACCTGGATTTCCTGTCCCGTCCGGCGGGCTGGATACCGCCGCTCTATAACCCACTCACCGACCCGAGGCAACTCCTCATCCGAGCAGATTATTCGGGCGAGACGGGAAAGGGTTATCCTGTGCCTGAGCCGGCGACGTTCGCGGCATTCGGGCTAGGTGTCGCGGCGGTAGGTTTGCTGCGAAGAAGAAGGATTCGATAGCGCGTCGCCAGGAGCTCTGGGCGGCCTCTGCCTGTCGGCAGGGGCCGCTTTCGTTTTTGTCGATGGGAATCGCTTTTGCTGGAGTCCCTTTTTCAAAGGAGAACATAGCTGCGAACCGTCATCCTGATGAGGTCCCGAAGGAGGATCTCGGCACTCGCGGGGCGCTTCGAGATCTCCGGAACCCTTCATTTCGCTCGGGATGACGCTTCGGTCTCCATTTCCCATAGGAAAACGCCAAGGGCAGATGGGTGGAGACGCCTCCAGGGCAAGTCGCTGGAGCGATGGTACGTCAACCAACCGAGCGAGAGTCGGTTCAATGGCATGTCGAGCCCCAACTCCACATCGAACCGCCCTCGTTCTGGATCTCGTATCACTAGTAGCAAATTCAATTGAAGAGATGAAGTTATGAAAAGAAGAACAATTGGGGCGTTTTGCCTCAGCATCGCGGGGGCGCTTCTGCTCCTGGTGAGCGCAGCACCCGCCCTCGCGGCACAAAGTTACGAAGGCACTTACTCGACGTACATTTCCACCAAAGATGGATCCA
>JAYROD010000497.1:0-8481 GCA_041911835.1 Fimbriimonadaceae bacterium
CATTATCTTCACGGAGTCTAGGGAAACCGCCGAGTATCTCGCAGATCGAATCTCCAATGAGGTCGATCCCAAAGTGGTGCTGTTCACGGGACATTCTGAGGACGCAGTTCGCAAGCAGGTCATCGCCAACTTCGACGCCAGAGCCTTTCAACCGAAAGACGACTATCGGGTCCTTGTATCGACCGAAGTGCTCTCCGAAGGCGTGAACCTGCACCGATCCAACATCGTCATCAATTATGACATCCCGTGGAATCCCACGAGATTGATCCAGCGAGTCGGTCGCATTAATCGCGTGGATACCAAGTTTGACACGATTCACACCTACAATTTCTTTCCCACCGAAGAGGGCAATGACCTGATTAAGCTGAAAGAAGCGGCTGAGGCCAAGATTCATGCGTTCATCGAAATGCTCGGTGCGGATGCGAGACTGCTGACCGAGGGGGAGGAAATCAAGTCGTATGACCTCTTCGCCCAGTTAAACTCTAAGAAGACAATCACGGGCGAGGACGGAGAGGAAGACAGCGAGCTGGAATACCTCACGGAAATCCGGGAAGTCCGTGACAAGAATCCGGAGCTATTTACGAGGATCAAGCGGCTGCCGAAAAAAGCCAGATCCACGAGGGTGCTGAAGGGCGAGTCAGGCTTGCCTGTGAATCAGCTCCCGGCGTTGCTGACCTACTTCCGCCAGGGCCGACTCGATAAATTCTTTGCGGCCCACCCGGGTACTGATGAAGCGGTTGAGCTCGACTTTTTTGCCGCCGCGCAGATCCTCAAGCCGGACAACGCATCAGAAGCACGGCAGACCATTTCACAAGACTTCTATGCTCTCCTCGACAAGAATAAAGAGGCGTTCACGGCGGCAACAAGCCCGTCGCACGAAGATGCCTCATCCCAACACAAAGGCAGCGCGAACGATGCCTACATTCTCAAACGACTCAAGGCCAAAGACATTCGCCACTACCACGGCTTCACAGAGGAGGACGAGGGCTATATCCAGCAGGTCGTCCAACTCCTGAATGACGGCGCGCTTCCTCGACCGACCACGAAGAAGGTCGCAGAGGCGCTGAAACAAGAGGCCGAACCGTTAAAGGTCTTGGGCATCCTGCGCCGGGATATCCCATCGCAACTGTTCCAGCCCACGCGGGCTCAACGGACGTTCCACGCGCTTAGTCCGCGCGAGGTCATACTTTCGTCCTATCTGGTGAAAACCAAATGAACCGAGACCAAGCGCGCGAGCTCGTCCGGGACACGTTCACCCGCTCGTTCGACAAGGCCAGCTTCCGCAACTTCGCCATCAATCTCCTCAACAAGTTCGACGAGTCGAAAGCGTTCTTCTGCAACAGCACCTATGTGAAGGACGCCTTCAAGGAGCACGTCTCGCGCTTTGAGCGCCTCGGCACCTACACGTCGCCTGAACGCGAAAAGCTCGATGTGCTCATCGTGCACCTGACGAACGAATCCAAATTGGAGCGCGCACGCACGGCAATCCGCAACTTCGTCGCGGATCATCTGAAACAACGTGACAACAAAGACGCGGCCCTTGTCGCCTTCGTTTCGCCCACGGAGCAACAGTGGCGGTTCTCGTACGTCAAGATGGAGTATGCCACGGTTCAGAAGGAGTCCGGCAAGATCGGCGTCGAATCGCGCCTGACACCGGCCCGGCGCTTTTCCTACATCGTCGGTGAAGGCGAGAGCTGCCACACAGCACAAGCGCGCTTCCTCGATTTGCTCCAAGACACGGAGAACAATCCGACGCTCGCGCATATCGAGGATGCCTTCAGCGTCGAGGCCGTCACCAAGGAATTCTTCGCCCAATACCGGAAGCTCTTCGAAGACATCAACGCTGCGCTGGACACGTTGGCAACGAAAGACAAGGCCATTCGCGACGAGTTCCAGAAGAAGCAGGTCAAGGCCGTGGACTTCGCTAAGAAACTCATGGGCCAGGTCGTATTCCTGTACTTTCTCCAGAAGAAAGGCTGGCTCGGTGTTGCCAAGGGAAAGGATTGGGGGAGCGGGCCACACGACTTCCTGCGCAGACTTGCCAACAGGGAGTATGGCCAGTATGAAAACTTCTTTAACGACATCCTCGAACCGCTCTTCTACGACACCCTGGCGACCGACCGGGGACACGAGGCTTGGTGCAATCGTTTCAAGTCCCGCATTCCGTTCCTCAACGGCGGTCTGTTCGAACCGCTTGGCGATTACAACTGGAAGAAGACCGACATCATTCTGCCGAACACACTGTTCACCAACTCCGAGTTCGTCGAGGAGGGTATCCCCGGTACCGGGGTACTCGATGTCTTCAACCGTTATAACTTCACCGTCAACGAAGCCGAGCCGCTGGAAAAGGAAGTGGCCATTGACCCAGAAATGCTCGGCAAGGTCTTTGAAAACCTCATCGAAGAGAACCTCCGAAAAAAGCATGGTTCCTACTACACGCCACGCGAAATCGTCCATTACATGTGCCAGGAAAGTCTGATCAATTATCTCGATACCGCGCTCAACGCGGCGGAGGAATCCCTCGTCTCGACAAAGCCCAAACAAACCACGCTTCTCAGCGATCCAGAACCGGAACAGTCCACGATCAAGACAACAGTCCGAAGAGAAGTCGTTCCACGGGGCGACCTCGAAACCTTCGTCCATCTCGGCGAACAAGCATCGCTCTACGAAACCGCACGACTGTCAGGAACCATCAGCTACAGGCCGCAATTGCCCAAAAGCATCGAGGAACACGCGCGGCTGATTGACGAGAAACTCGCTGATATCACTGTCTGCGATCCTGCCGTCGGTTCAGGAGCCTTTCCGGTGGGAATGATGACCGAGATTGTCCGCGCCCGCTCCGCGCTCACGCCGTACTTCAACGATCCCCATCCCCATGACCGCACGCCCTACCACTTCAAGCGTCACGCGATTCAGAACTGCCTGTACGGCGTGGACATTGACCCCGGCGCGATCGAAATCGCCAAGCTCCGCCTCTGGCTCTCGCTCGTGGTTGACGAAGAGGACGTGAAGCAGATCAAGCCGCTGCCGAACTTATTCTACAAGATCGTCACCGGCAACTCGCTGCTAGGCGTGGAGAAAACGTTGTTCAACGAGAAACTGTTTCAGGAACTTGAGAGACTAAAGCCGTTTTATTTCGATGAAACCGATACCGTAAAAAAACTGTCGCTCCGTCGAAGGATTGACGAACTGATCCACGAATTGACCAATGGCAAAGAGACTTTTGATTTCGAAATCTATTTTTCAGAAATCTTCCACGCCAAGGGAGGCTTCGACGTAGTCATCCAGAACCCACCCTACGTCCAAATCAAGGGCATCCCAGCAGCCGACCGGCGGATTTACGAACAGCGATTCGAATTTGCAACCGGTCGATTCAATCTGTTCTACCTGTTCATTGAGCGTTGCAAGATCCTTCCACGAAAGCAGGGAGTGTCGTCATTCATTATCCCCGACAGGCTGCTTCTGAATACTCAGTGCAAGGCAATTCGAGCGTGGCTGTTGAATGAGAACAATGTTCTCGAGTTGGTTTCGTTTGAGGATCAGGTGTTTGAGACGGTCGTCGTTGACTCAATCCTCCTTTCGTTCCGACGTGGGAAACGAAGGGGCGATTTCATTCGAGCACGAAGGAAAGTTTCTCAGCGGGATGTCCAAAGGACACAACCGACAGAAATTCCGCTCTCTTATTTCCAGCTTTCGCCGTCTGCGCAATTCGATCTGAACTTTACGCCCTCGAAGCTTGAGCTCTACCGCAAGATTCGAACGAATTCGGTCGAGCTTGCCAGAATTTCGGAAACAAAGGACGGCATCATACAGGGAAAGGTTGAAGACCGCCTTTTCTTAGGCGCTAAACAAGATGGGCATTCCAAGCCGCTCTTGTTCGGGGAGAATATCGAGAGGTATTCCATCATGTTTCAGAGGAACTGGGTCAACTACAAACCCGAAGAGATGATAGCGCTCGAAATTAAGAGGCGCGGCGAAGGTGTTCGCCCTGGCTTGTGGATGCGCGAGCCCCGGATTTTCGAACGCCCCAAGATCTTGACCCGCCAGACTGCGGACAAGATAATCGCTGCGTACGACGAAGAAGACTTCTACTACGCAAACACGTTGCACGGAACAGCCGTCAACAACCGCGCGTATCACCCTCACTATGTGCTCGGTGTTCTCAACAGCAGAATTACGACCTGGTATTATCGCTCTAACACCGATGAGGAAGGGAAGGTGTTTGCCCAAATCAAGATCGAACTTCTTCGAAGGTTGCCAATTCCCAAGGCAGACAAAGACCAACAGCGGCCAATCGTTCAGCTTGTCGGACGCATCCTCGCGGCGAAGCAGCGGGACGCCGAGGCGGACACGAGCGCGTTGGAGCGCGAGATCGACCAGTTGGTGTACGCGCTCTACGCCCTGACGCCGGAGGAAATCAAGATCGTCGAGAATGCTTGATGAGCACTCCAGACAAGAGCCTTGCAAAGAGCTACGCACTCTCTGACATCCGCCACGATCGAACCGGATTCGAGTTGCTCGTTCGGTTATATTCCGCCCTAAAAGAGCCCAAATTTGCGAACCTTGAGATCGATATGAGCCGAGTCGGCTGGTTCGATGCCGATATGTGTGCGCCTCTGGGCGCCGTGCTCTATCGGATTGGCTCCCGTGTCAACAAAGTGTCCTTGGTCCATCTCCAGCCACAAGTTGAGAAGATCCTCTCCAAGAATGGGTTCCTGAGCCATTACGGGCACACGGTTATCCGCGACACCTACGGCACGACCATTCCTTACCAACGGTTCGACGCGAAGGACGACCGCTTCTTCGCGAGCTATGTCGAAGCCAAGTTTGTCCGCCGAGCGGAGCTGCCGCGCATGTCGGCGGGACTCGTGAAACGGTTTCGCGAAAGCGTCTTCGAAATCTTCAGCAATGCCGTGATCCATTCGCAGTCGGAATTGGGCATCTTCAGTTGCGGGCAGTTCTTCCCGAGGAGAAATCGGCTGGACTTTTCGGTGGCCGACCTGGGCATCGGGATTCGCCGGAACGTCCTGGATCATACAGGCTTGGATTTGCCGGCAGATCAGGCCATCGTTTGGGCGACAAGCGAGCGGAATACGACCAAACGCGGCCCTATCCCAGGCGGACTCGGGCTCAAGCTCCTCTGCGAGTTTATCACCCTCAATAAAGGGCGGATTCAAATTGTCTCGGATGTCGGCTATTGGTCCTTGGAGCATGGGAAGGTAGAGAACGCCCTCTTGAGTGTGCCGTTCCCTGGCACAGTGGTGAACGTTGAAATTAACACGGCTGATCGGCGATCCTATCAACTCACGTCGGAAGTGAAGGAAACGGATATTTTCTAGCCTGTCGGAGAGAAAGGGTTCAGCCATGGAGAAGGGTCTCACCATTTCGCCCTATGAGATCGTAGGAAGTCCGCTCTGCGTGGCCTCGGACGATGGCCAGAAGGTTTTCGATCGCATTGCCACGGCGCTGAAGGAGCGGAAGTCTGTCACGGTCTCGTTCAGGAATGTGACGAGCCTGACCTCGGCCTTCCTGAACGCCGCGGTAGGACAGCTCTACGGTTCATTTTCGCAGGAGGAGATACGGGCACGTCTCAAGGTCAAGGACATGGCACCGTCCGATCTCGCCTTGCTCAAGCGCGTGGTTGATACGGCCAAAGAATATTTCAAAGACCCTGACCGATTCAGAAACGCGGAGCGGGCTGCGCTGCGAGGACAGAATGCCTGAAAGGGCGCGTCCGATTGAAAACCACACGTTCACTCGCTCCGACAAGCTGCTCCTAGATGCCAACGTCTGGCTCTTCATTGACAGCCCCCGATACAGGCCGACGGATCGGCGAGCGAAGGTCTACTCGACGGCGTTGAAACGCATGCTCGACGCTCGTTGCACGATGTTCATCGATGCGCTGGTCCTGTCCGAGCTTGTCAATGTCCTGGCTCGGTTGGCGTACAACAGTCTGCCGGCTACTCAGCGACCCTCGGACTTCAAGGCCTTCCGAAACAGCTCCTCATTCAAGGCGACAGCCAAGAGTATCGCGGATTCGTGCAAGCGCATTCTTCAAATTGTCACGCGAATCGAGAGCGGCTTTGCCTCATGCGATCCGGAGGATCTGCTCCACCGGTACGAAGCCGGTCGGTCGGACTTCAATGATCTCTTGCTTGCACATCTGTGCGGGACCCAAGCTCTGACCCTCGTGACGGATGATGCCGATTTTCAGGGCAGCGGGTTACCCATCCTCACCGCCAATTCGCGATTACTGCGCTAGTGCGTAGAGACATGTGTCCTCTATGCGGGAAACACCCGATCACGTTATGATCTGAGCGGACGAGCTATGGCAGCATCGATTCCAGCGTTGATAACCCCGGCCCTGCTCAAATGGGCGCGGCAAGAGAGCGGCTATGACCCAGAGCCCGCTGCGAAACGGGCTGGTGTATCAACTGAAAAATTGCTTGCCTGGGAGGAAGAGGACGCCCAAACCAAGCCGACGCTGCGCCAGGCCCAGGCACTCGCCAAGTTCTACCATCGGCCGCTGGGCGCCTTCTTCTTGCCGCAACCGCCGTCGCTTCCACCGCTCGCTGCAGAGTATCGGCGCCTGCCGGGTATTGAACCGGGTGCGGAATCGCCTGAATTGCGGCTCGCGATTCGAGTGATGTCGCAACGACGAGAAGTAACGCTGCAGTTGAGCGGTGAATTGGACCGCTCCTTGCCGGAGTTCACTGTGGCACTCCGTCCATCCGACCCCCCTGTGACTGCGGGGGCACGGCTGCGGACTGTGCTCGGCATTCGCCCAGAGGAGCAGTTGGAGTGGGCAAATGAATGGCAGGCGTGGAGGAGTTGGCGTGAAGCGGTGGAGCGCATCGGTGCCCTTGTCTTTCAATTCCCAAAGGTGGACCTGATGCAAGTGCGAGGTGTCGCGCTTCCGATTTTTCCGCTACCCGCCATCGGAATTAACAGCAAGGAGTCTTCGCCCGCCGCGCGTTCTTATACCCTGATGCACGAGTTGGTGCATGTGGCTCTCGTGTACGGGCATGAGGAGGAGGTGGCTCTGCGAGAGCGCCGTAGCGAAGCACGGTGGCATGAGATAGAACGCTTTGCCGAGGAAGTCGCGAGCGCGGTGCTCATTCCTGAGGAGATGTTGGGTGGATTCTTGGGGAAAATGTCCGTGGCTCGTGATGCGTGGGATGTACCTCTTGTAAGGAAACTGGCCACTGCATTTCGAGTCACGCCGCTGGCGATGGCGACGCGCTTGCGTTCAACCGGCGCATTGACGTGGAACGGCTACAAGTCGTGGAGGGGAAAATGGGATGCTTACGTGGCCACATTGAAACCGCGCAAAGGTGGTCCTGTCTCACCAGTGGATAAGTCCTTAAGCCGCGCAGGCCGTCCCTTTGCCCAACTGGTATTGGAAGCATTGGATGCCAACCGAATCACATCGGTAGATGCCAGTCGATATCTTGACCTTCGTTTTGATCATGTCCAGACCCTTCGTCAGGAGCTGTTCAAAGGCCCTGGCGGAGGATCTGGGGGATCTGATGGTGGAGACAATGGCGCCTGAAAAGGATAGGCCTGCCTGTGTACTCCGTTGATACGAGTTTCTTCATGGACTGGCAGGCCCGGTATTATCCGCTGGATGTGTTCGCGACGTTAAACACACGGATCGAGCAACTCATCAAGACCGGCAACTTCAAAGCCGTTGAGTTGGTCAAGGAGGAGATCAATGCGATCGGAACGCCTGACCTGAAGACATGGGCTGGCAGCCATAAGACTCTCTTTGCCCCTCTCACCCCCGATGTCCAGCTCGAAGCCGCCGCCATTGAAGCAAAGTACCCTGACTTGCTGGATGTCAAAAGCCCCCATCAATCGGCTGATGCCTATGTGATTGCATTCGCAAAACTCCAAAGCGGCATCGTTATCTCGCAAGAGACCTCTGCTCATGAAAAGCGAAATCCCAAGAAGAACCACTACATCCCCGATGTCTGCCGTGACCTCGGCATCCCTTGCATCAATCTTCTTGGTTTAATGCGGAAAGAGAAATGGAAGTTCTGAATTTAAGCTTGGTATCAGAAAGTAAAACCACTAGAGGTGTTTATCCGGCGGCGTCAATGAAGAGAGGCTTCGCCTGATGAGCCGCCGGAACGCACGAAGTGCGGTTTGGTGGAGGCGAGGGGAGTTGAACCCCTGTCCGAAGATCGTCGGCACACCGGATCTACATGTGTAGCCGATAGTTTAAGTTTCGCAGCCACCCACGCCCATCGGCTGGCTTAGAATGGCCGCTAGCCCAGAAAGTTCTCGTCCTCAGCCGCTGAGCACCGGCGTTGGACCAGCCCGCTGCATCGCGCCATTCCACCCCCGCGGGCCTCAGATGGAACGACGTCACAGCTTATTAAGCTGCGAGTGCCAGTTCTTGATTGGCAGTTGCATTTTCCCGGAGTTGTACGAGTCCCCGAGAGCTCGACATGCACCGATGGCGTCAGTATCCCCGTC
>JAYROD010000498.1:0-6750 GCA_041911835.1 Fimbriimonadaceae bacterium
AAGCTAGAGCAAGCGAAGCAAGCGGAGTTGGAGAGCGCGATGCAGTTTTGGCTGACTGCCATTCAGAAGGCACGGTTGAAGGAGCTTCGGGGGAAACCGTTTGTGTTGCCTGTTGGAGAGAGGATTGGGTGAGCCGATCTATGCGACGGCTTGCACAATCAGGTTCGGGATGACCCCTGCTACGACAATTCCATAAATCAGATCGAGCCAAAAGAAGGAGCCGATTGCGCCAGCGTAAATCAGGCCCACCACCGGATACGCCCACAGTTTCGTATGGAGCGGTACGCCGTGTTGTTTCACCAGCGCCATGATCGATTTGGCATCCCCGGTACTTGGGAAGGCGTGCATGGTAATCGAAAGGCCCAGCCACGCCAGTAAGACTCCCAGCGGATCGAACGCGTGGAGTTTGTAGATTGGGATCACCACCGGGAAGGCGATCAGGGCCCCAACGATCGTATTTACGAAGAACGGCCCGATGGCAACCAGAACGCTATGCCAGGGTTTTCGAGCTGGACCATGGATGACGTAACCTGCGGGATTGCCGAATCTGAAATAGCACACCTTATAGACGGGAATCTTATAGAGGTAGCAGAAGAGTTGGTGCGCGAACTCATGGACAATCACGCCTGGAAATGTCACCCAGGCTATGAGGAATCCAGGAATGAACATGGCTACTTCTCCGCCTTCTGCTGACTTGCTTGCTTCGCCTTTTCTCGATCCAAGGCTGCATCTACTTGGTCGGCAAGCTTGTCGGCTCGTTCATACTGTTTATCCTCCGCCATCTTGCCTCTTAGGTGGTCCAAAGTAGCTGCCGCTTCATGGGTTTGCCCTGCGTTAAGCTGCTTTTCGGCAAGATCGAGGCCTTGCTCAAATTCGGTACTCTCTCGTTCAAGTGCGGCTTGGATCTGACGATCGAGACGGTCGGCCCGCTCTCCCTGCCGTTCGTCAACTTCCTTGCCAACGAGGCGGTCCATAGTGGTGTAGGCCGCGTCAATTTGTCCATCTTGGTATTGGGCCTCAGCTAGGTCAAGATTGAGGTCCAAATTAGCCGGGAACTTGGCGAGGACTGGGGCGAGTTCGTCAGCAGCTCTCTTATAGTCTCCTCCGTGCAAGTATCTCTGCCCTCGCTCGACTTTAACGGCCCACTTGATCGTCTCAGGTACGCGGACGAGGGAGAGGATCATGAGTACTCCAATGGCTAGGCCGGAGAGCTTAATCCAAGATGGAAAGCCGTGTATCTCAGGCAACTCTCCGCTGTCGTCTTCTTCCACAATTGGCGGAGGTTCCGGCGGCATCGGATTGAATTTATCGTATGGTCCTTCCAAGACTGACTCCCAAGGCGTCAACGGACTCTTCGGCGGTTATACCATGCATGGGTCAATCAAATCGATAGCTCGATTCCCCAGATCAGTTTCGCCTCATCGATTGCTTTACCGTAGCCGTTTGGATCGGCCGAGACAAGGGTGCAGTCCATCGTGCGATAGAAGCGACACGCGGCGACATTCGTGTCTTGGGTCTCGACATGCAGTTCGGTGCAGCCTTTGTTTATAGCCCAATCTTTTGCGGCATTGAAGAGCGTTTTGCCGCCCCCCTTACCTCGAAATTCTGGGGCGACGCGAAAGTCGACGATGACGGCGAGGTCGTCGCGGCCCTGCAGCATATCGAAACCTGGAGTTTTGACCGCGATGATTGCGCCACCGACTCTTTGATTGCCCTCGTAGGCGGCAAGGACTCCCCAATTCGCGGTATCGAATCGGGTTGGGAGGCCGCTCGGACGGTCTTCTTCGGATTCGTCGTAGTCCTTCCATCTTGGCTCGGCCGGTATTTCTAGGATCGTGGCACCTTTCGATCCGATGAGTTGCTGAAGATCGACTCTTGATTCGATGAGGAAGCGGATCGACACCGACTCGTAGGCCACCAGGTCAGCGATGGTCTCCTCTATGATCTTCACGGTTTTAGCATGGCATGAGTGGCGGACGGGCAGAGTTCGGCTATGATCATCTTGGCGGCAAGTTCCGTCAGGAGGTCAAACTTGACCAGCTACGAGATTCGGCAGATGCTCGACATCATTCGGGGAGACTCTAACCTGAAAGAGAAAATGGGGAAGATTATGGACCGCGACCGCTACGAAGACGCGATTGAAACGCGGTTTGAGAAATTGGAGGCGGCGAACAAGACGCTGACGGAGCGGGTGGCAGCCTTAGAGTCGAAGTGAGAGCATTGACTCTAACTCGGCGGAGGTTGCTCTTGCCATAAACGATTCGGGAGGTGACGAATTATCCATTCTCATTGTGGGGGCATTGAACTTGTATTAATCGAACGATCAAGCGCTTGTAGAAGCAGCGCAAGATCGTTGATTGCGATAGAGTGAGGCATAACCGGTGATCATCCCTAAGTCTTTTTCCTTCGTTGGATCCGTAGCCTTGTTGGCGACTTCGACTCTCATTCCGACCCCCAAAGCACCTCTGGTGCGCGGCGACGGAGGCCGGTCTTTCCCCAACCCTTCTGGCGTGGCCAGAACCGTTACCAGTAATGAAACGCTTGAATTCGAAGGTCCATTCTTTGAATCGCTTGGAACCAACGGCCGCGCTTGCGTCACCTGCCATCAGCCCGGCGAAGGCTGGAGTGTGTCCGCAGCGGAGGTCAGAAACCGATTCAACAAGACCGGTGGGACCGACCCGATATTCCGTCTGAATGACGGCTCGAATTCTCCGAATGCGAGCGTCGGCACGGTCGATGAGCGGAGGCAAGCATACAGCATGCTCCTCAACCGCGGTGTCATTCGAGTTGAACGACCGATACCCGTGGGAGCGGAGTTCGACCTGATCGCAGTAGATGACCCTTACAACTATGCGAGTGCCTCGGGTTTGTCCCTCTTTAGGAGACCGCTCCCGTCAACCAACTTGCGATTCATCAGCGCCGTTATGTGGGATGGTCGAGAAGTCGACCCGTCAACACCCATGACTATCGGAAACCCTGCGAATCAAGCTATTTTGTTGGCAAGCCTTTCGCACCAGGCGCTCGATGCCACCAATGGGCATGCTGAAGCCAGCCACGACATCACGCCAGCGCAACGCATGGCAATCGTCGAATTTGAGTTGGGCCTCTCTACGGCTCAGACGAACGTCCAAGGTCTTGGGTCGCTGACTGCCGCCGGTGGCGGTGGTGGACCGGAAGCGATCATTGACATGCCATTCTACATTGGCATCAATGACAACGTCGCCGATCCCGCCGGACCGTTCAGCGCCAACTCGATGACTCTCTACAACCAGTGGGCCAATTCGAGCGATGCGAGGCGGCGCTCGGTTGCAAGGGGGCAGGCTCTGTTCAACTCAAAGCCGATCGTCATCACTGGAGTGCGGGGGCTCAACGACAATCCATATTTTGGGAGTCCTGCAAGTCTGACTGGAACCTGTACAACGTGCCATAACACGCCAGGTGTGGGAAACCACTCACTTGCTGTCGCGCTTGACATCGGTCTAACGGATGCCAGTCGTCGCACACCTGACATGCCACTGTACACGTTCCAAAACCGGACCACGCATGAATTGCGCTCGAGCACCGATCCTGGGCTTGCGCTCAGCACTGGCAAATGGAAAGACATTGGTAGGTTCAAGGGTCCGATACTCCGCGGCTTGGCAGCGCGTGCGCCGTACTTCCACAACGGTTCTGCGGCGGATTTGAACGCAGTGTTGGACTTCTATGCTGTGCGCTTCGGACTCACGCTTACTACCCAGGAAAAGGCCGATCTGGTGGCGTTCCTGAAATCACTTTGACTTAATCCTGAATCGTCGCCCTTGGCAAAACCAATGGAGTTAATCCTTCTTGGTTTCGCCGGGGGCGCATTCGAGGAAGATCATATGGCCGTCCGGGTCGCAGAGGGTAGCCGAGGCGCCGCCGTTCTTGCCTCGTCTTGGGCCGGATTCGAACGTGTAGCCCTTTTGATTGAGTTCTTTGGCGACCCCGAGCACGTCACCTCCTCGGAAGTTGAGGGAGATCGGCTCGGATTGGAAATGGGGTTCGAAGAGCCCCAAGCGCTGGTCTCCATTGGTCATGACCGCCCAGCCTTCGGTGTCGTCACCCTCGACTCTACGGAATCCGAGGTCTTCGTAGAAGGCTCTGGCTTTCGCCGCGCTCTTCACTTGCAGGCAGACATCGCACCATCCGAGATCCATGGGGATTAGGATAGCGCGGTGGTTGCGAATTTGGAATGGCGACCCATTTTATGGTCCAGTAATCGACGCCAGTTCGTTTAGCGCATTTGTCAGCTTGTTGCTGAGTTTTCGATTTATCCGCAAGAGTTCACCCACCCCTCGCCCCCCTCCCTCAAGGGAGGGGAAGATGGAACCCCTGGTGTTGGCACACTCAGCTTCAAAGATTGTGGCGGGAGAACGGAGAGTCGGCGACCCAAGTGGGGTCCCACTCATCGGGTCGGAAGTTGCGACCGAGCTTGAGCGGCGGGGTCTTCCCTGTCTTGTTCGCTGAGAGATCGCCGTGGCCTTCATCGAACGGCAGGTAGACGACGAGATGGCGTTCACGGCCTGTGAGCTTCCGATGCATTCGCGAGCGGATTTCGGATTGGGTGAATGCTTTGTCCCAGACCCGGACTTCGTCGATGTATCCGCCGAAATTGGTGAGCTGGTGGCCCGGTTCGCCGAAGAAAGAACTGCAGCCGACACAGAGCTGCAAGTCGGAATTCTTGAGGGGCTCGCCTACGGGTTGAGTTTCGGCTAGTTGGCCATCGATGTAGAGCTTGGCTTTCTTGTCGCTGCAGGCATAGGCGACGTGGGTCCAACGATCGAGCGGTATCGCTTTCTCCGTGTGGCCGAGGCCTGTCGCGTGGAGCTTGTAATCCACGCTCATCAGCAGCCCCCAACCGTTGGAGCCGTAGTTCTTCGAAAGGATATAGCGGAATAGCTGATTCGGGTGGTCGCCATCTACCTTAATCCAGCATTCGGCGGTGACTTCATTGCCCGTATCGAGGGCCGTGCAGTCGGCGATCGTCGATTCTTGGTTGCCGTTGAAGTGCAGGCAGAAGTTGGTGGGTGTTCTGTGTGTTGCTGTGAGAATCAATGGGAGGATGGCCGTCAGCACATCCTTACTCTACCAGCGGATTTCCCTGCCATTGCAGGGAAATCCGTTAGTAACCTCAGTCCATCCAGTGGACTTTATCGTCGCCGAGAAGGCATTGATAGGTGTTGAGCTGGCCGTCGTGGTACCAAATGTGGTTGATCGTGACATTGGTGATCCCAAAAACCGAATCCTTCATTTGCCAAGGCGGCATGACTTCTTTCATCCAGATATCATCCGGCGCGTTCATGATCGCCGCGGACAAATCGGCCGACGCCGCCTGAAAAGCGTTGGCCAATTCCTCGGCAGTGCTCATATTGGCAACAAACTTCTCTCCGTGGTCATCGGCATAACTTTCGGGCTCTTCATTGGACAAGATCTTCGTGGTGTACTTGCACAGTCCAATGACCTCGCCGACGATGTTCCGCGGCGTACGGCAGACACCACCTGGGGACACGGCGAGCTTATCGTCCGGCAACGCCAAGATGTCTTTCGAGAAAAAGTGGCTCAAGGCTCCGAGCCACTGGACCATTCCAGCTTTGATATCGATTCTTTCAAGTGTTTCGCTCATTCAATACCTCCTGAGGAATTATGGAGTCTTAGGTTCATCGCGCGCTGACGGATCCGTGTGAAATCGTTTTTCGTTAAATCGGTCCCTTTCCATACAACCTCGGGGACCGAAATTCCGTATTGAGGGCGATGGTCACCGTTTTTCTGGCGCTGATGAGCGCTTTTTCTCAGCCATCCGTCTCGATCTCCCTCCATGACATCGAGGATAAAAACGTGGCTGCCCAGACAAAGGCATGGATCGAGAAAGGCGCCCGGTCGGTTGAGCAATTCTTCGGCAAGCCCTATCCAAAGCCGTTCACGGCCGACGTTTACGGCAACCGCAACGGACTCGACGCCGAGATGAAGCGCAGGTGGAACATGCCGCCTTCTGAGAAGTGGATGGTCGCATCTGGCGCCGCATCGGGCTTACTGCTGCTCTCGCCCGCGACTTGGAAAACGGAGGCGATCGGGCATGACGGGACGAACGGCGCCGAGGTACAGAAAATCGTCACGCACGAGCTGACTCATGTTTATCACGGACAGCGCTGTCCCCAACACGAATTCGATGGGATGGACGAGATGGCATGGTTTATCGAAGGATTGGCGACGTATGTCGCAGGCCAATTGGGCGGTCGCAGTTTGACCGCGCGGCAGGCGATCGAGTCGGGCAAGGCGCCCAAGAGCCTAGTCGACGCTTGGTCCGGAAGTTACCGCTATGGAGTCTCGGGCGCGATGGTTCGTTACATCGATAAGACCTATGGGCGCAAGACTGTCATCGCACTGCTCGAAGCCACCAGCAATTCTTCGGCCCTCAAGATGCTCCGGACGGACGAGGCAGCCTTTCTGAGGAATTGGAAAGCGTTCGAACTCAAGCAGAAGGACTAGAGCCGGCAGATGGACGCCCGCCAAACCCCCTCCAGAATGGACTCGGCTTGGCGACGCGCGGCACAAATATCGGCAATTGTCTCCCTCGCGCTGCTCCTTGCAGAACATTTCTTGCCGCATGGGCTCGATCTGAATCCGGTCGATCATTGGCTCAGTGAATACGCGTTGAGCCATTCGAGCATTGCCCGGGGGTCGATGCTCTTCACGTTCGCCGCTCTGGCCGCGACTGCGTTTTCGGTTTCCATG
>JAYROD010000499.1:0-3070 GCA_041911835.1 Fimbriimonadaceae bacterium
AGGCTTTGAGCAGCATGGGGTCGCCAGCACACCCAAGCATTTCGTCACCAACTGCGGCGATGGCGGCAGAGACAGCCACGCGATCGAGATGTCCGAGCAAACTCTGCGCGAAGTGTATCTGCCTCCATTCGAGGCGTGCATTAAGGAGGGCGGCGCGCGCTCCATCATGCCCGCCTACAACTCGGTGAACGGCCAGCCGTGCGCAGCGAACCACTGGCTGCTGACCGATATCCTCAAGAACGAGTGGGGGTTCAAAGGCGTTGCCGGCAGCGACTATGGCGGAGCGAGCGGCGTCATCGATGCCCATCTCATGGCGATGTCGATGCCAGAAGCGGCAGCCAAGTGCATCAACGCCGGACTCGATATCGAATGGCCCAACGACTATCTTTGGGCTAAGCCCCTCGACGAAGCGGTGGCGAAGGGTCTAGTTTCGGAAGCGACGGTGAACGACGCGGTACGCCGCATGCTGCGAAACAAGTTCGAGCTGGGGCTGTTTGAAAACCCCTATGTCGATCCAGATGAGGCCGTGAAGATCGTACAAAGCCCGGAGCACCGTGCGATCGCCTTGGAAGCGGCGCGAAAGTCGATCGTATTGCTCAAGAACCAGAATTCGCTACTCCCGCTTTCAAAGAACGTTGGCTCCATCGCGCTCATCGGATCGTACGCCAACGTGCCCGTTCCGCTCGGGGGATACAGTGGAATGAACATTCCGAGACAGTCGATTTTAGAAGCCCTGAAGGCCGCAGAGCCCAGCGCGAAGATCGAGTGGACCAAGGGCGCAGAATTTGCGCAGAGCGATGCGCAACCGGTCATTCCGGCGGCGCAATTTCGAGATCTGAAAGCCGAATACTTCGCCAATAAGACGCTCGAAGGAAAAGCCGTTTCTCAAAACGATAAGAATATCGATTTTTCGTGGGAAAGAGCGCCGGCGCCTGGCGTTCCCATGACTGATTTCTCCGCGCGCTGGACGGGCACGTTACTGCCGAGTGAAAGTGGTGAATTCGTGATCACCACGACGTCCGACGATGGAGTGCGACTATGGATCGAAGGTAACTTGATTATCGACAATTGGAGCGACCACGCTCCGACGACTGACAAAGCCAAAATCCATGTTGAAAAGGGCAAGTCGGTCTCGTTCAAGCTCGAGTTCTATCAGGCGGCTGGCGGTGCGGTGATGCAGCTGGGATGGGGCAGAGCGGGGGTCGCCGACCCAAGTATTCAGCAGGCTGTCGAACTCGCAAAGGGCTCCAAAGTAGCGATCATCGTCGTCGGAATCCGGGAAGGCGAAGGGCAGGACCGCTCGTCGCTCGATTTACCGGGCCAGCAGGAGGAGTTGATCAATCGCGTCGCTGCAACGGGCACGCCGACGGTCGTACTTATTCTTGCCGGAGCTCCCGTGACTATGCAAAATTGGATCGAGGCGCCAGCGGCAATTTTGGATGCGTGGTATCCAGGACAGGAGGGACCGCAGGCAATTGCAGAGGTGCTCTTTGGCGACGTGAATCCTAGCGGGAAATTGCCAATCACTTTTCCTAGGAATGTCGGCCAATGCCCCATTTATTACAACCTGGAGCCGAGCGGGAGAGGCTACGACTATGTTGACTTAACCGGGCAGCCCCAATTTGAGTTTGGCTACGGATTAAGCTACACGCAATTCGAGTACTCCAATCTCAAAATCGAAACGAACGGATCAGGGGAAAGCCAGACATTTTCGATTTCATTCGACGTGAAGAACAGTGGAAAGAAAGATGGAGACGAGGTCGCGCAACTTTACACGCACGATGTCGTAGCGTCGCGAGTCCGGCCAATTAAGGAACTCAAGCAGTTTGCACGCCTGTCGCTCAAAGCGGGCGAGTCCAAAACTATCCGTATCAAAGTGGCCGCTCAGGATCTCGCATTTTATAACGATAAGATGCAGAAAGTGGTCGAGCCCGGAGAGTTCCAGATCATGATCGGATCGTCGAGCAACGATATTCGGTTAAGAGGGTCGATCTGGGCCAAGTAGAGTTCAGGAAGTTCCGAACCGCTTTTTCCAGTCATCTAAGAGTTGTAGAGCCTGCATGGGTGTCAAGGCGTTGAGATCGATCTGGGAGAGTGCCTTTTTGACCGGGTCGTCTGCCTCGAACAGCGTGAGCTGAAGGGTTTGAACATTTGCCGCCCGAGGAGCGCGATCGACCTGTTCGAGTTCGCCCAGCACTTCGGTCGCGCGACGGAGCACGGAAAGCGGAACGCCTGCCATGCGAGCGACATGGATGCCGTAGCTTTTATCGGTGCCGCCTTGTAGAACCTTGTGGGTCCACACGACGTCATCTCCGATCTCCTCCACGCTGACCCGAAAGTTTGCTACCCCCTCTAGCTGGTTGGCGAGTTCGTTGAGCTGATGGTAATGGGTGGCGAACATAGTCTTGCACCCGACTTCCTGCAGATATTCCACCATCGCCCAGGCGATCGCCAGGCCATCGTAGGTGCTGGTGCCCCTTCCAATCTCGTCGAGAATAACGAGGCTCTTCGAGGTGGCGTGGTTGAGGATGTTGGCGCTTTCAACCATCTCGACCATAAAGGTGCTCTGGCCCAATGCAAGTTCGTCTTTCGCCCCAATGCGGGCAAATATCCTGTCACAGAGCCCCAACCGGCAGCTTTTCGCAGGTACGAATGACCCCATTTGTGCCATCAGTGCGATGAGGGCCGTCTGGCGGAGATAGGTCGATTTTCCCGACATATTCGGTCCGGTCAAGATGACTACTCGGGGCCGCGTATCTTCGCCGATAGCGACATCGTTCGGAACGAAGCCGCTCCGGTTAACCTCGACGACGGGGTGCCTCCCGCCTGAGATCTCCAGCGTCAAGCCATCTATCACCTCTGGACGAACATATCCTCGCATCGCCGCTACCTCGGCGAGGCAGCAGAGCGCGTCGAGCTCGGCAAGCGATCGGGCCGTGCGAAGCAAGGCGCTCGCATGCTCACCGATCTGCGAGCGAAGTCTCTGAAAGAGATCTGCCTCCAAACCAACTGTCTTCTGTTGGGCGCCGAGCACGGCAGACTCGTGCTCCTTGAGTTCCGCTGTTATGTA
>JAYROD010000500.1:0-2086 GCA_041911835.1 Fimbriimonadaceae bacterium
ATTCGATGTCTTCGAACTCTACAAGTACATCAATCCCATCGCGCTGTTCAGAGGTCAATGGCAGTTTAAGCGGCCCGAAGCGATGGGCAATCTCGAATTCAATGATTGGATCGACGAGCAGGCTCGCCCAATCTTTGAGCGACTGCAAAAGGAACTCGCTTCCGTCCTGCAACCAAAAGTGGCCTGGGGGTACTTCCCTTGCGCTTCCTCAGGGAACGACCTGATCATCTTCGAGGAGGATCGGAAGACTGAGCGCCTGCGATTCACCTTCCCGCGACAACGAGATGGCAGACGGCTCTGCATCAGCGATTTCTTCTCACCGACGCTCGATACTGTGGCGTTCCATATCGTCACCGTCGGTGCAGAGGTCAGCCACTACGAACGCGAACTTTTCCAAAAAGGCGAATTCCAGGATTACCTATTCGTTCATGGCATGGGGGTCGAATCCGCCGAGGCACTCGCCGAGTATTGGCACAAGCAGATCCGCCATGAGCTGGGCATCGATCAGGACGACCCAGAGGACAAGAAGCTGCTCTTCAGCGCCAAATACCACGGGGCGAGGTACTCCTTTGGCTACCCTGCCTGCCCTAATCTGGAGGATCAAGCAAAGCTGTTCGAGCTGTTGACGCCGGAGCAGATCGGCATCGAGCTGACCGAGGAATTCATGCTTAATCCCGAGCAAAGCACGAGCGCGATCGTCGTCCATCACCCCGAAGCCAAGTACTTCAACGTGAAATAAGGCGAGATCGGGAACGCGGATTGCCGCAAAGCTGTTGAATCTGCCAGGTCTCCTGAGTCGGACTGGACCGTCTGACCAAGTATAATTGAGGGTTAAGCGGACATGAGAAATTCAAAGATTTCGTTTGGCGTAGCGGCGTTTGCCGGAGCACTTCTGTTGATCGGGTGTGGCGGCCAGCAAAACAGCACGAACAGCTCATTCGGCGGCGGCTCCGCTGGCGGCTATGGCGCGTTCGGGCCGAATGGCATGCAGAATCGGCAGGCTCAGCAGGCCAATGCCGAAGCGGCACAGCAGGTGCCGGTTTTCTTCAGCGACGGTTCTGGAACGCCTAATGAGCATTTCTGGGTCAAGGTCTACGAAATCG
Organism: Fimbriimonadaceae bacterium; assembly: GCA_041911835.1. Taxonomy (GTDB): domain Bacteria; phylum Armatimonadota; class Fimbriimonadia; order Fimbriimonadales; family Fimbriimonadaceae; genus JAYROD01. The sequence goes on from JAYROD010000500.1 coordinate 1,104, forward strand.
ACATCACGACCTCGAGCTCGACCTCGGTTGTGTTCCTCGACCCGCAAGGCAAACTGATCGATCTCAAGACGCTTCGCGAGAAGGATGGTCCTCGATTCGCCTATATGGGCAGCTTCGATCCTAAGACCGGCGACGTCGTCCGAGCGAGTGTGACCATCGACAAGAATTACACGATCAAGAAGCCCGATGCAGCGGAGCTGAAAACGGGCACGCTCACCGACCCGAACAACCTCGAAGGTGACAAGATCAAGCTGATGGTCAACCTCAATCCACGCTTGACCAAGGGTGACAAGCCTGCCATCGTGATCGACTTCGATACCAAGAAATTCTCCGATACGGACGAAAAGAAATCCACTCTCGTTGCCAAGGTGGGCGACACCAGCGGCATCGACGAGAAGAACCAACAGATTCCCACCGACTTTAGCGGGACCCTCTCCTCGATCGCCGGCAGCGCACCAGCGCTTTCATTCAGCGTGGGGTTTGGAGACAATCGATCGATCCGAGTGAATTCCGACTCCCAAACCGCGATCTTTAGCATGGACGGACAGGTCAATCCGACCCTCAGCGACGGAAACATCGTCGATGTGCGCGGGGCTTATCGCTTCCCTGAGCGCCAATTCATCGCACAAACCGTGCGTGTACGAGATGTAGACACTAAGCCGTCTCCCAACGCTTTGATGGGCAGCGCCACGAAGTGGGACGCCGCCAAGGGAACGTTCGAGATTGCTCCAGCCTCGGCCTCGGGCTTTATCCCTGCAGATGCAGCGGTACAGGTGGCCATTTTGGACAACACGATGCTTTTGGATGGCAACGGAAGCAAAACCACGAAGGAAGATCTTGACAAGGTACTCGCCAAGTCTGCCTCAGTCGAAATCGAAGGCATTTTCGACAAGGACACCAACACCTTCAAGGCCTCGTGGGTGAAGCTGGCGAAGGCGGTCGCAACGGCTCCGAAGGCCGATCCGAAGGTCAAGCCGGCCGAC
>JAYROD010000501.1:0-6163 GCA_041911835.1 Fimbriimonadaceae bacterium
CAAGCAAGGCGCCCAGCCCTGCGAGGATGATCCCCAAGAATAGCGATGTGCTGACCGTTTGGCGGGCGGCCATCCTATACTCTTCGGTCTGCTCAGCGCCAAACGCTCGGCTCACCAAGGCTGTCGAACTGGTTCCCAACGCCATCGCTAGCGAAAACATCAGGAACATCACGTTGGTCGACCCGCCCTGGGCCGTGAGCGCAGATGATTCGAGGTGCCCGATGAACCCACGATCCAGCAGAGTGTTGACGACTTGGAGCGAGTTCAGCGCTACCGCGGGCCAGGCTAAAGCCCAAATAACCCGCGACGATTTCTCGTCCGCAGGCGGATGCTGAAGCTCCTCTTCCAGATGCGTAAGATGGAGTTCTTCGGATGGGAGGGTTGCATCGGGCACTTCCATGATCTACGGGGTCCGGCCCCTTCATTGCACCCGAACGAAGGCGAAGCATGCCCATGTAAAAACATTTCCCGAACTCAATGCGAGCGAGAAAAAGTCGAAAAACCGGTACTTCTGGACTATCCGCCGCCGTTTGACCGAGCAGGTAATGAGACCGCCCGGGCGCCGGCCGGCGGGATGAACTTGAACGCCAGAGGGTTGATGGGTTGATTGAGCCGAATTATGTCCATGTGCCAGCTCGTCTCACGCTTCTTCGCGCCCATCACAGCGGCCTCATAGTAGTCGACACCGGTCAATTTGTATTTGCCAGAGCCGAGTGGCTGCAACTCGTATCGGACCTCCATGGTGGCTGGATTCCCAACCGTGCACACGACGTCCGTGCCGTCGATAGCAATGTCGGCCATTGCGGGCCAAGGAGCCCATCGCTGGTCCACAGGTACGTTGACTCCGGAATCGGAATTGCCGAAAGCTTGCTGAATGAGCCTGGCGGCGAGAGCCGCATGCCCTCTGGCTTCTACATCGACGAGTTGGCAGAGGTTATGAACGTACTTGTCGGGCTGTCCACCCTCGAAATTGCCGTAGGTGAGCGCACCATATTCGTTTTTGGCGGGCTTCCACATCCAGAGCGACGTGCCGTCACCTGTGATTCGCTCATCCAGGCCGTTGTTCTTCCCCACTTGGAGGTCGATTTGGGCGACCCGCTTGGTCCCGTCATATCCGTTGTGTAAGTAGACGCCGAGTTCGAGGCTGGTCTGCTGATTTCCGTACTTTTCGGTGCCGGTCAGCGCGAATCGGAGATCCGGATTCCCGCCCAATTCGTCCATGGCAACACCCATCATCGTTCGGGCTTGGGCATGGGCTAGGCCAGTACAAAATAGAGCCGAGAGCAGCAAGAGTCGCTTCACACGGCATTAGACACCGTTCGCCGCACAAAAGTTTCCATCGATGGGCCCTCTTGGAGAGCCATCTCCGATTTGGCTTCTGATGGCCCTTCTCGCCGTCGCAGAGCCCATGCTATAATCTTCCCTACAATTCATTCCCTTGGTCTGGGAGGGTCAACGCCATGCAACAACAATCCTACGAGCAGTCATACCTCTATCGCCTCCGCCACTCCGCGGCGCATTTGATGGCTCAGGCCGTCACCGAGCTCTATCCCGGCGCAAAGCTATCGATCGGTCCGCCGATCGAGAACGGCTTCTATTACGACATTGATTTCCCGGAGCCCTTGAAAGAAGAGGACCTCGAAAAGATCGAGAAGCGCATGAAGGAGCTCTCCAAGCTCGATCAGCGCATCGAGCGCAAAGAGGTCAGCCGAGAGGAGGCGAAATGCCTCATTCTCGACGACGCCATTCCCAGCATGGGCCCGAGCGTCGCCGAATACAAGCTTGAGTTGCTCGACGCCATTCCGGAAGGCGAGACGATCTCCTTTTACGATCAGCAGCGTACCGATCGGGAAGGAACGTTTCACCGATTCTTGGATCTGTGCCGGGGCCCGCACGTGGACAGCACCAAAGAGATTAAGCACTTCAAGTTGATGTCTTTGGCAGGCGCGTATTGGCGGGGCGATGTCAAAAATAAACAGCTATCGCGCATCTATGGCACGGCGTTCGAAAGTGCCGAAGAGCTTGAAGCCTATTTGCACATGCTCGAAGAGGCTAAAAAGCGCGACCACCGAGTCTTGGGCCGAGAGTTGGGTCTGTTCATGTTCTCGCCGCGCGTTGGCACGGGACTACCTCTTTGGCTGCCCAAAGGGGCCATTTTGCGCGACGTCCTCGTCGATTTCATGAAGCAAGAACAGCTGAAACGCGGGTACGAGCCTGTCGTGACGCCGCTGATCGGAAACATCAAGCTTTATGAGAAGAGCGGGCACATCATTACATACAGAGACAAGATGTTTCCGTTCATGGAGGACGAGGAGAAGGAGACCTATATCCTCAAGCCGATGAACTGTCCTTTCCATATCGAGATTTATGCGTCTCAGATGCGAAGCTATCGCGATCTGCCTATTCGATATGCGGAGTTCGGAACGGTTCACCGCTACGAGCAAAGCGGCGAGGTCGCAGGGATTCTTCGTGCTAGAGGTTTCACCCAAGACGATGCGCACCTTTTCGTCACGGAAGACCAACTGCAGAACGAATTTATTGGCGTCGTCGACTTAATGAAGACAGTTCTGGGCAAGTTGGGCCTAGAGGACTTTCGTGTCCGTGTGGGGACGAAAGATCCTGCGTCGGATAAGTATGTGGGCCACGAGGACAACTGGGCTGCTGCGACGAAGGCCATCACGGACGCCTGTGACAAGCTTGAATTGGCGTACGAGATCTCGCCTGGCGATGCGGCGTTTTATGGTCCCAAATTGGACCTCATGATCAAAGACGCGCTCGGCCGTGAATGGCAAATGGGAACGGTTCAAGTTGACTACAATCTTCCAGAGCGTTTTGGGCTTGAATATATCGCGGAGGATGGAAAGCCCCATCAGCCGATCATGATTCACCGGGCGCCATTCGGTTCATTGGAGCGGATGATCGGGCTCCTGACGGAGCAGTATGCGGGAGCGTTTCCGCTCTGGATGTCCCCTATCCAAATTGCTATTCTGCCCATTGCTGATCGCCACAACGACGCTGCGCTCGATTTGGCGCAGCGATTGCGAAGCGTGCTCTTCGACACGCGTCCGCTTCGAGTATCCGTCGACGATCGGCGTGAAACGCTGGGAAAGAAGATAAGAGAAAATCAGATGCAGAAGGTGCCCTACATGATCATTCTAGGCGACAAGGATATCGAGGCAGGCACAATCGGCGTGCGCTCCCGAGAGGATGGGGATCTGGGAGCGATGACGGTAGAAGCCTTCCTCCAGAATCTGGGCTGAAAAGCGATCGATCTTTCAGCCGGAAACGGCGGTTCTCGCCCGCTCCTCACGCGCCGTCTTCTTCGCCTCATTCCAGGGAAAGCTCCTCTTTCCCTGGAATGGCGTGGCGGGTAATCCCCCCATCATTATTAGAGCCCTACGCGGTGTATTGGAAACGTTCGGGCCCGCATAGTGCGCCGTACGATTCAAATGAATTGTGATTCCACCGGCGGGCAACGGGCACGCAACGGAATGATTGATACCTGCAGTGTCAACCATCTCCAATCCATGCACCCGCAGGTCGCCACCTATGCTCCTGTGCGGCTGAACGTCCCATGCGTGGCTGCCCGGCATGAACCACAGACAGCCATTTTCGACGGTCGCCTCCTGGAGGGGCATCCAGCATGAGACCGTGCGATACAGCAGTGCGGGATCCCAATAAGCTTCATCTTGATGCCAGGGAGTGGCAGCCCCACTGCCGGCGGGCTTGAAGATCGCATGAGCGATTCCGAGGCTAGCCTCTTCTCCCAGCAGTTGTCGTACGATCGAGACTGCTTCGGCCAGAAATCCAAACGTCTCCAACTCTGGCGCATATTTTGCCGGATTGAGGATTTGAGGAAGCGCCGCCTCCTTTCCCTCCTCATCCGAGCCAGCCAGATCAAACTGGTCGCCGGTTTCCCTTCCCGCTCGATCCAAGAACAATCGGTCGTAAATGACCCTCAATTCGCCGAGCTCGCCTTCGGATGCAATCGGATCGGTTATCGACAGGAATCCGTTAAGGTGGAAGTTTCGGACTTGTTCGACGGAAAGGGTCATGCGGCTATTTTAGTCCAGTCCGAAGGCAGCCAAGCATAAAGCGTCATTCCGAACCGCTGGCAGTGTGACGCGAATCACAAATAGCTGTGATCTGGGTCACAGACTGGAGTTCGACCGTGCCATACCATATCCTCATCGACGCGCCGATCGGCGCTCAAGATGACCAACTGGAGGAAACACAAATGCTAAACAAAATGATGATGATCGCCATCGCCGCTTCGATCGCCGGAGCAGCCCTTGCCCAAAACGACGCTGCCGTGAGGATTCAATCCAACGGTTTCATCACCCAAGCGATTGGTGAAATGAGCGGCAAATGCTATCTCGTCGTCGAGAACGACACCAAATATGACGCCGAGATCTACCTGGACGGAGACAAGGTCGGAGAAGCTGAAGCCTATGGCTATGCGAAAGGATGGGTCTACCCAGGCTATCGCAAACTCTACGCCGAGGCCAAGTGGTCGGACTCCCATTGGGGTCCCCGATATGTCGATCTGGCATCTGACGGCGAATTCACCTGGACACTCGGGTACTAGGGAGACAGAGGCGACAATCGGCCCGGCAGTCCAATAGCGGACGCCGGGCCGCTTTCGCATTTGTACCTGCATGAAAAGGGGCTAAATGCATGGAATGATCGAGGATAGGAGACATACGATGTCGCGCAGAGCCTTTACCTTGGTCGAGATCATGATCGTAGTCCTTATCATAGGGCTATTACTTTCGATTGCAGTTCCGCAGTGGATCAGCGCTCGGACCCGATCTCAGACCAATTCATGTCTCGCCAACTTAAAACAGATCGAAGACGCCAAAGAACAGTGGGCGATGGAATATCACCAACCGGAAGGAGCGAGTGTCGCGCAAAGCGATCTCAATCCCGACTACATAAAGGGAGCCACGTTCCCGACCTGCCCCTCAGGTGGCACGTACACGTTGAACGTTATTGGGACCGCGGCAGTATGCAGCACGCACGGACCGGCGCCGTAGTCTATTCAGTTCTCAGCGAGATTACCGGGTCCTTTCTGGCTGCATGTACCGCTGGAACCAGCCCGAACACGGCTCCGACCACAGTGCATACCGAGAACGCGAGCACGATCACCCCGGTGGTCATCATCGGCTTAATCGGCGTGAAGTAGTACAGGGCGAGACAGGACCCGTAACTCGCGAGAAGGCCGCAGCAGGCGCCAACGATGGCGAGCACTACCGCCTCGACCAGGAACTGCTGAAATATATCACGCTGCCTTGCTCCAACAGTCTTCCGCACACCGATCTCTTTGGCCCGCTCGTTGACGGACATTAGCATGACGGTCATGATGCCGACCCCTCCGACAACTAATGCGATGGAGGTTAATCCCGTGAGCAGCCACGTCAAAATGCTCATCAATTTGTACACGAGCTTGAGCAGATCCTTCTGTGTCACCACGGAAAAGGTTTCCTTCGTGTGATGAGCAGCCATAACCGCTTCTACAGCAGACACGAGCTGCTTGGGTTCGACCTCTGGAGCCGTCTGAATCATAATGCGGTGAAGCTGAGGATTTGGCACTCGAGCCTTTGCTAATGGATAAGGAATGTATGCAATGTTCTCGAAGCTCCCAAAGCTTAGCAACGTGTCCTCGCTTTTGCGATCTTCCGTGATCCCGATGACCCGGTAGTTGTGACCATTCACTTCGATGGTCTTCCCAAGAGCGGGCTCGTTGCCAAACAGATTCTGTTTCGCGATTGACCCGATGACGCAGACATCCGAGTTTTCCTCATCGCCTTTGAACGTTCTGCCTTCTGACAATGAAACGGGTCGAATGCCGAACCAATCGGAGCCGGCGGCGATAATGAAAGTGCTCGCGCTTTCCTTCTTACCGTTCTTGACCGCTCCGCCCACGAACATCAAAGGCGCAACACGCCTAACTCCGGGCACTGTCCGAATATTCGGGATGTCCTCATCCTTCAAGTAGCTCACTCCCGCGGCATTTGGAGAGAACATGCTGGAATCGGAAACCCGAAACGGAAGCACGATCAGAAGGTTGACCCCAAGATCATTGACTTGATTGGTGATGTCCTGCCGCACGCCCAATGCGATGCTCACAAGCAGCACGATGGCCAAGCTTCCGACGGCAACG
>JAYROD010000502.1:0-7999 GCA_041911835.1 Fimbriimonadaceae bacterium
CGAGAGAGCTTGGTGACGCCCTCGACGAGGCTCAAGACGTCTTCGCCAAAATGCTCGCGAATGTATTCATGGTTGAAGGTTGGTGAATCTTCGAGGACATCGTGCAGCAGGGCGGCGACGATGGCATCTTCGTCCATGTGTAGTTCGAAGACGATTTCCGCGACAGCGAGGGGATGGTGGATATAGGGCTCCCCGCTGTCTCGCACCTGTCCGGCGTGAGCCTCTTCGGCGACGTAGTAGGCAAATCGGATCTTCTTGAGGTTGGCATCCGGACGCTGCTCGCGGATATTGGCAAGCAGCTCTTGGAGGCCCTCAGGCTCCTCCCAGGTATGAGCGATCTCGAAATTGGCCGACATGCGGGGCTGTTGGGGTGTGACCGACCCTCGCCATTGAGCGCCGGTAGCCTCAAGTATATCAATTCGAGGGCGAATTGGACCTATTCGGGGATGTCGCCGGGTTGAACGTCGCGATATCGCTCGGCGCGGACGGCGTCGACGTACTGGTCGATTTCAAGCTGAGGCATGCCGAGGCATTCCAGGCTTTGGCGGATCATTTCGGCTCCTGCTTCGAATTCACCGTGAATGACCACGTCGGCTCCGGCTTCACGCATTCGCGGAATATCGACCCCTCTTCGAACCCTGGCGGCGATGCGGATTCGTGGCGCCACTTTCCTGAGATTTCGGACGGCCATCTCCGTCGTAGCCGCTTCAGCTAGTGCAATGACTGCCAGTTCGGCGGTTTCCGGATGGGCGTGGATCAGGATGTCCGCAGAGCTTGCATCGCCATAGATGACCGGCACGTGGAGCTTGCGGAGCCGATCGATGGCAATGGAGTCGATGTCGATACAGAGATGCTGAATGTGTTTGGATCGAAGCGAATCGGAAACGTACCGGCCTACCCGACCGGCGCCCATCACCAGTACCCGCGGATGCAGGGCTTCGACCGACGCGACGCCTTCGCCTCGCCGCGCTCTGCGATGGAACAGCTTGCGAAGCGGGCGGATTTTTTCAAGGCTGAGATAGAGGGGCGTGCCCGCTGCAAACGTAAAGGGTGCGAGCATCAACGTGATCAGGGCCGCGGACAGGATGATCTTGCTCAGATCCGAACTGACCAAGCCTTTGGTGGTTCCCAGCATCGCCAAGACAAAGGAGAACTCGCCGATTTGGGCGAGTCCGCAGCCCACGATGAGGGACGTACGCATCTGCCACCCGCATACAGAGACTGCAAAAGTCGTGACTACGGCCTTCCCGATGACAATTACCAACACCACTGCCACGACGGCGCCCAAGTGCGCGCCCACGAACGACGGATCGAGGAGCATGCCGACGGACACGAAAAAGAGCGAACTGAAGACGTCGCGCAGCGGCCGCACCTGCGCGAATATCTCATGGGAATAGGGGGACTCCGAGACAACAACACCTGCCAAGAATGCTCCAAGCGCCATTCCAAGGCCGACGTACTCAGCCGACGCGGCCATGATAAGGCAAAAGCACACCGCGGTCAAGATAAGCAACTCGGGAGAGCGAGTGCGGGCGACACGCTCCATGAGTGGAGGGGCGAGCTTGAACGCCACGAGCAGTGTGGCAGCGATGAAGAGCGCGGCGTTGAGCAACGCCCGTCCGGCGACCTCCCATTCGAAGCCCGAACCGAGCGCCGGCAGCAGCAACACCATGAGGACCAGCGAGAGGTCCTGCACGACCAGAATCCCCAGCATGATCTCGCCGTGAGTCGAGCCCAACTCGCCTTTCTCCTCGAGGATCCGCATCATGACGGCGGTTGAAGAGAGCGCAAGCGCGCAGCCCAAGAATGCACCGGCGTACCAGCCCCAGCCAAACCCCCAAGCTAGCAAGAGCCCCAACAGAATGGTCCCGAGTATCTGGAGACTGCCCCCAATGACGGCGGTGCTGCGCACTTTCTCCAGTTCCTTCAGCGAGAACTGAACGCCAACCGCAAACATCAGAAGCGCTACCCCGAGATTGGCGATACTGTCGACGATGGTCCGATCGGCGATGAAGCCGGGAGTATACGGCCCGATGGCGACACCAGCCAACAGGAACCCCAGGAGCGTCGGAAATCTCAGCGCACGGGCAACGACACCTCCGACGAGCGCCGCGACGAGGGCGATTCCGAGCTCCGCAATGAAGCTGGCGTCGTGCATCGCGCGCCTATCCGGCTTCCGCCAAGAGCGCCTCGACCCGCCTGGCGTCCTCCGGGGTGTCAACAGCGAGTTCCGTACTGGCGCCTTCCGCCATGAAAATTCGGACTCCGTTGTGCATGAAGCGAAGCTGCTCGAGGCTCTCTGCCTCCTCGAGTGGGCTCATGGGCCAGCCCGAAAAGTCGATGAGCGCCTGACGTCGATAGGCGTAGAGTCCGACATGCTTCTTGACCGGGATCGTCCGGGGATTGCGCGGAAACGGAATGGGAAATCGACTGAAATAAAGTGCAAACCCCTGGCCATCGGTGACGACTTTGACGACGGCAGGGTTCTCGTATTCATCTGCGGCACAAGCGCTGTAGACGCTTCCCATTTCGATCAACGAGTTTGCAAGCAACGGCTCAACACAGGCGCGAATGCTGTCCGGCCGAATCAGGGGTTCATCACCTTGGACGTTGACATAGACATCGGCTTCCACCTGGACCGCGACTTCGGCAATCCGGTCCGTGCCCGTGACATGATCATGCGACGTCAAGATCGCTTCTGCACCAAAGGCCTTGCAGGCGTCGATGATCTCCTGGTCGGGGGTGGCGACCAGCACCCGATCCGTAATTCCGGCGCACTTGGCTGCTTCGACGACCCACTGGACCATTGGCTTTCCCTTGAGGCTGCAGAGGGGCTTGCCGGGGAATCGAGTGCTACCCATGCGTGCTGGGATGACGATGACGATGCCAGAGTCCATGCTCAGAGGTTACCCACCGACCCAGGAGCGCAAAAAAGAACCCCAACCGAAGTTGGGGTCCTTCATATTTTCCAGGGAAGTAGCGGGTTCATCGCCGACCCTTCCCTCTTGAGGGTCATGGGTCGCTAAAACCCACAACCTCCCTGGTGCTTACGTTCGTGAATCATCTTGTTGCACCACCTCCTCGCTTTGCGAATTTGGCGCTTACGCAGCACCTATCTCAATATGACAGGAAATCCGGTCAATTCGTTTCACTTTCGGGACCGTTGCTGCTGAAGAATTTGCGCGGCCTGCCCCTGGTCCTTCGCCGCAAACACGGGATTCATTCTGAGCAGGTCCATCATCTTCTCATCGCCTAGCGCGACGGTCATCGTGATACGGCCCTTATAATCCGCCGCTCGGCAGATCATCAATCGTTGGGTTCCTAGCTCCCAAAACCAATACGCCGCGGCCTCGCCAGGGACCAGCTTTGGTTCGACCATGTTCAGCGCGTCTGTGTAACGTTGGATGGTCGTGTTGAACTGCTCCGTGCTGACGTTCTTTGAGGTCAGCATAGCCAAGACGACTCGATTGTCTAGCGTGATGACCCCAAAGGACTGGGTCGCTGCGTTCCAAGTGTGGGCCCTGTAGCGCCCGCCGATTTGCTGAGGGAGTTCGTCATCGTCGTAGGCTTTGCTCGGGCGTGGGAAAACGTCGTAAGCCCTCTTCTCCGAATCTCCGATTCGAAGCGCACGATCTTCGTTGAAGAGCGCGAGCGCCGATTCGTTCTCGGGATCGGGCAACGTCACTTGGACGTCGACGGGTTTGACGACAACGTCCGAGGGTCCCGGAGCTTGGGGATTGGTACAGCCGAGCGCGACGCCCAGTAAAATAGCGAGCGCGCTACTTGACTTCCAGAACCTGATAGGCTTGCTTGCCGGCGGGAGCGTCGACCTCGATCTCATCACCTTCCACCTTACCCAGAAGCGCACCACCCATCGGCGACGTGATAGAAATCAGATCCAGGGCTGGGTCGGCCTCGTACGAGCCCACGAGCGTAACCTCGATCTCATCGTTCCACTTGAGGTCTTTCAGCCTCACCTTGCTGCCGAGGTGAGCCATGCTGCCGTGACTGCCGTCGGGCCGGTTGACCACCTTCGCAACTTGTAGCACCTTTTCCAGGTCTGCAATCCGACCCTCGAGGCGAGTTTGGTTCAATTTGGCTTCATGATAGGCGGCGTTCTCTTTCAGATCGCCATGCGACTTAGCCTCGCGGATGGCCTCCGCGATATCCATTCGAACCGGACCCTTCAGGTCCTCGAGTTCCTTTTTGAGCTTCTCGAGGCCCGCAGCGGTGAGCAAAATCTCGTTTGCCATGGGAAAGGTGATTATGGCATAGGCCCGTTCAGGCGAGAACTGGTTCTTAGGCCTACTTCCCTTCCCTCAATCGGATGACGGCGGCGCCCCGGGAAAGCGGCGATTCGATCCGCATAGCTCCGTGCACGGCAGTCCACTTCAGCTCCACCCACTGGTTCGATCCGGGGACGATGCCTTCGATCCTCTTGGTGCGAAACCTCGCGAACGGGATCTCAACGGTCGTACGGGGCCGGTTACCTGCGAAAGCAACGACGACGACGCGGCCGCCGGGCGTGTCGAATTCGTTAATCTTCCCTTCGCCTCTCAGTTGAGAAATGCGCGGTCGAAGCGCCCATCGCCTTCCCTTCAGCGCCGAGAAGAGTGGGCCATAGTCGAGGTACAGACGCTCTGCCGCCGGATCCGGGCGGATCGTGTGGTCGTTCTCTGGTATCGGAGCCGTCATGAACGCCCCCATGTAGAGATAGCGTTGGAAGAAGGCGTCACCCCCGCGCAGAACCTGCTCACGGTCCCGCGTCCAGCACACCAGTGGCTTGAATAGCATGCACCAGTTCGAAGCATTGAGATCGTAAGGCACATCGCCGAATTCGTCGTACACCCCGTCGACCTGCGACGCCAAGTCGGGTCGCCGCACCATAAAATTCATGAAAATCAGCTTGTCATGGCTATGAGCCAACGGACCCAGGTCAGAAAGGAGACTCATCCAAGACCCGATCAAGCTGCGACACGGCCCATCATCCCACGCGAGCCCATCATTTGCGCCCTTGTTGTAGACGTCAAGCCAATCGAGGCGATCGATACAAATGCCATCGGCGTTCGGCAACTCTTTGAAGTGGCGCGTCGCCTGCTCCAGCAGAAATGAGCGGTATCGAGGATCGCCGCAGTCCATGACCACGGCGCCGCCCCAAGTCCAGATCGTCGAGGGCGCCTCCACCGGAGCCTTAGGGAAATTTGTGCGTAGAAAACGGTTTGGGTCTTTCCAATTTGGACCGCTGCCTTCAGTGCTTATCGGCTGGTTGAAGGGAACGATATTGCCTCCGAATTCGGTGGCGTTGAAATAACTCAAGACGTGAAATCCAGCGTCACGCATGCGTTTGGCATAGGCGTCGAGTTGGGAGATGGAAGTCGAGCCGAAGCGACCCTCATCCTGGGCTGTATAGACGCCGCCGCCGCCGCCCGCGAAGCGGTTCCAACGGGATTCCCGTTCGACTGGCGGCAGAAACATCCCCATATAAGGAAAGTCAATGCTCGCCTTCCAATTGACGGAAAACGCCATCTTGTGCAATTTGGCGCGATCGATCTCACCTTCGAAACCCGAATAGGCCCCTGCGCCACCGACCTCGGCGGCTAGCGGATTGGGCGGCTCGAACCAGGCGGGTTTGGTCGCCACAATGGAGGCCAGCGAGGAGCGCACGTTAGGTTCATGCGGAATGAGGTCGACATGGAACGTCCAAATGCGACCACCCCCCAACCGGAGGTGCGACCTGGAGAATCGCAGGAGCCCGCTGGAATCCGCGCCCAGGGACATCGCGAAGACCCGATCGTCGATAGCCTGCAGCATGGTCAATCCCTTTTCAGCCAATAGCGTGTGGGAAGGAAGCGAAACGCCGCCTTCTCTGGCAAAAAAGGCTCCGTACTCGCGTATGGCGACTCTGGGTGGCTTGGGAACGAGAGGATCTGACCACTCTTCGCCTCCCCCCCATGCCGCCCAATAGCGATCCGCCGGATGCAGCTGAACTCGCAGGTCGCTGACGACGGGCGCTGACCAAGCGGGATTGTCGTCGGATATTGTCAAAGTCCACCGCACGCCGTCGCCTCGAGGCGCGAACGTCTCCTCCATGGAGAGCCCTTTCTGAAAGAGGCGCTTCACAGTGAGCCGGCCGTGACGATCTGTTACACGAGCGGGGCGGATCTCGGTGAGGTCTCCCACTCTCGATTGGCTCCATGCCGGACGGACGAATGGGCTATTAGGAACTTCGATGCGAGCGATATGTCCCGAAGCGTCGATTCCGACTCGGAGCCTTCTTCCAGTGACCCGATATCGCGGCTGGGCAACAAACGCCGGCGATCCGTTGCCAATAAGTGCTGCATCCGCCCAATCCGCGTGGTCCGAGTCGATTCCATCGCCCGCATCGTCCACGAGGAGCACGAGCCGCTTCACCTGATGGACGTCGATGTGTGCCTCTCGAGGGGCCTCCTTGGGTCGGCAGATGCCAGAATCAAAGAGTAGCTTGCCATCGCCCAGCACTCGAAAAACTACGCTGGCCATCGGTCGATAATCCATTTCATCGTCGATTCCGACCCAAACATCGAACCGTGTGTACGCGCCGTTTAGCGCATATTCGATTCGGCTCTTGGCATGTGTTCCGAGCCCATGGGTGAACGTGCGCCCTCCGATTTTGAGGGGATGACCTTGCACGCTGCATCCGAACCGCAGGGAGCCCCAGTCCTGTTGAGCGGATTCCGGCAACACGGTGTCGAGCGTCACCTGCCTCATCCCAAGTGCGAGCGCGCATGCGAGTAGCACCATCGCCATTCGATTCTTTGCCTGGTTCGCTCGATCCTGCTTGACGCGAACGGTGTATAACGAATCCGATGTCGCGGATCAGCATCGTCGTGGTCAGCTTCAATACGAAGTCCCAACTGCGTCGGTGCCTTTCGGCGGTTCAAAGCTCTTGCGCAGGAACGGACTTCGAAATCATCGTCGTCGACAACGCCTCGAAGGATGGCTCACCGGAGATGGTCGCATCAGAGTTTCCGGATGTGCGGCTCATCCAGAACGATTCAAATCGGGGATTCGGGCGCGCTAACAACCAAGGCATGGACGCCTCCGACGGTGATCTCGTATTGATTCTCAATAGCGACGCTTATGCTATTGGCCCCGCGATCCCTCGATTGGCGGAGGTCTTCGCCGACCGAACGGTGGTCGCGGCCGGAGGCAAATTACTGCACCCAAATGGCGATCTGCAGGAGAGCTGCGCAAATGCGCTGACCCTCTGGGTGGTGTTCTGCGAACAACTCTATCTCGAGAGGCTGTTTCCAAAGTCCAGGTTTCTTTCTCCCTATTGGATGAGTTCGCGCTTGCCAACCGGAGGGCCGGTCGAGCAAGTCATGGGAGCGTGTGTCATGGTGCGGCCCGCTGAGCGGTTTGATGAGCGCTTTTTTCTGTACTGCGAGGATACAGACCTCTGCAAACGGATGCGGACGCGTGGGAAGATACTCTATGTCCCGGATGCGGAATTCACCCATGAGTTAGGGTCAAGCAGTTCGGCAGATCGATGGCGTTCGGTCGCCCGGTACAACCATGGGAAGGAACTCTATTTTCAAATCCACCATGGTAGGTTCGACGCCGTATTGTGCTGGCTCTTCGACCGACTAGGCGCCTTGTTGCGTTTCTTGGTTTGGGGACTTGCCACACTCTTCTCGCTAGGTTTCGTTGCAAGATTTCGGCGGCGTACGGCACTTTTTTTTCGTGTGCTCTTTGCGCCAGTCAACGGCCCCCCAAATCCTCAATCCTGATAGGGCTCATCCAACGATTGATACGCTTCGATCACGGTTTTCGGGTCCCCATCCATCTCGACTCGGCCGCCTTTCAGCCAAATACATCGGTCAGCGACTCGGAGCACTGATTCCATGTTGTGCGACACAAATAGGATCGTTCCTCCAGCCTTGCGAAACGCGTCAATCCGCGCGTAGCACTTTTGCTCGAACGCATAGTCGCCAACAGCCAACACCTCGTCGACGATGAG
>JAYROD010000503.1:0-4993 GCA_041911835.1 Fimbriimonadaceae bacterium
AGCTCTCTCGAGGACATCCGGCCCAGCTCACCGATCGGCAGCGCGCCAGCGCCGAAAGCGACCGTGCTGCCGAAAGCCTCCGCAAGATGCTTCTCGCCATGGCCAAGGACGTGCGCGTCATGGTGATCAAACTCGCCGACCGCCTTCACAACATGCGCACGCTCGACAGCCTCTCACCCGACCGCCGAACCCGCATCGCCAGCGAAACGCTCGACATTTATGCCCCCCTCGCGGCGCGCCTTGGAATCTGGCAAGTCAAATGGCAGCTTGAAGACCTCGCGTTCAAGTACCTCCACCCGAAAGAGTTCAAGGAAATCAGCGACATGGTGGCGAAAACGCGCGCCGAAAGGGAGGGCGAACTCAACGAAGCCGTGCTCATGCTCAAGGAGCGCCTCGAGGCAAAAGGATTGCGCAACATCGACGTGAAGGGACGGCCCAAGCATCTCTACAGCATCTTCAACAAGATCGTAAAAAGCGGATTCGAATTCGATCAAATCCTCGACCTGATCGCCCTGCGAGTCGTGCTCGAGGACTCGAGCGATTGCTATGTCGCGCTCGGCATCGTCCACGATCTTTGGGTCCCAATCCCAGGTCTCTTTTTCGACTACATCGCAAAACCCAAATCAAACGGCTACCAATCGCTGCACACCAAGGTCGTCGGCCCGCGGGGAGAGCCGCTGGAAGTGCAGATCCGCACGCGCGAGATGCATGAAATCGCCGAATACGGCATCGCAGCGCATTACATGTATAAGGAGCATGGAGACCAGGCTCAGCACAAGCCCGCGCCGGAAATGGGACAGTTGCGACAGCAGCTCTTCGACTGGTCGAGCGATGCGCGTACTTCGAGCGATTTTCTCAGGTCCGTTTCCACCGACCTCTTCAGCGAGCAGGTCTTCGTCTTCACCCCCAAGGGCGACGTGCTCGACCTTCCAAAGGAATCCACCCCAATCGATTTCGCCTTCAGAGTGCACAGCTCGCTGGGTCTGACCGTTGTCGGGTCAAAGGTCAATGGGACCCTCGTCCCCCTCAACACCCAGCTCCAAAATGGCGACGTCGTCGAGCTCATCACTCGGTCGAATGCCCAGCCCAGCCTCGATTGGTTGGAGTTCATTCGGTCGGCCCATGCCAGGGCCAAACTTCGCACCTATTTCCGAAAAAGAAACAAGCAAGAAAACGCCGCAAGAGGGCGCGAGGCGCTGGAAAAAGAGCTTAAATCGATCGGGCTCGATGCGCGCGAACTCTTAGGAGAGGACAAGCTCCTCCCCGTCGCCAAAACCATCCACGATTGCCAAACCACCGAGGACCTTTTTGCGCGCGTGGGTGGCGGGCTGACCGGCGTTCAAAGCGTCGTCAACAAACTTCGCGGCATCACCCAGCACAAGCCGGCGGTCGACGTCATCCAAACCCAGCAGACCCGCCAAGGCAAGGTCGCGCTCCTCACCACCGGAGTCGACAACGTCATGCTCCGCAGGGCCAAGTGCTGCGACCCGATCCCTGGGGATGAAGTCGTGGGCTACGTCACTCGCGGACGAGGCATCATGATCCATCGCAAAGTCTGCCCAAACGCCATGCGGTTCCTCACGGCAGAACCCGAACGCCTGGTGCCGCTCGAATGGCCCGCCGACGGCAGCCTCCACTCGGTCATGCTGAAAATAATCAGCACCAATCGCCAAGGGCTGCTCATGGATGTCAGCACCATCTTTGGCGAATCGAAAACCAACGTCTCCGCCGCAAAAATTCGCACCATGCCCAACTCCACCGCGGAAATCGAAGTGACCATCGAAGTCGCCGACGTCACGCAGCTAAGCATGGTCATGGCGAAGATCAGCAACTTTAGCGATGTCATCAGCATCTTGCGCATGTTCGGCAGGACCGCCGGAAAGTGAGAGCGGTCATCCAAAGAGTAAAGAGTGCGTCCGTCTTAATCGATAACAAAACCGTTGGAAAGTGTGGAGTCGGTTTGCTCGCCCTTGTCGCAGCGCATAAAGACGACACTCCTGAATCCGCCGCCAAGATGGCAACCAAGCTCGCGACCTTGCGGATTTTTAATGACGAAGCGGGGAAGATGAATCTCTCGCTCGCCGACGTGCCCGGTTCCGGTGTGCTCGCCGTATCGAATTTCACCGTGTACGGGGATGCGGCCGGCCAACGCCGCCCGAGCTTTGTCGAAGCGGCGCCATTCGAACAAGGCAAAGCACTCTTCGACCACTTCGTTGCGAGTCTCCGCGCGCAAAACGTCGCGGTCGAGACCGGCGTCTTCGGCGCCGACATGCAGGTCGAACTCATCAACGACGGCCCCGTAACGATCATTCTGGAAACATAGCCCCCTCCTCCTGCAAGCGAAACGAGTAGGAGGAGGGTTATTCCCTGAGCGAAGCCGAACGGGTGGGGGTGGAGGTCTTATTCCCGCCGGATCAACTGCGACTACTTATCCAACGCAAACCCACACACCAAAAGGAACATTTCGTCCGTGGTCTGTTCTCCCCAAGTGACGTCGCGTGGGGGGTTGTTGGGTTGGTTCGGATTGTTCGAGGAGTTATCGTACACCGCTTCGATCAGAATTTTTGAGCCCTTGGGGATATGAAGCGGCTGTTTGAACGTGTAGGTCATCTGCCAGTTGAAGTCCCAATCGTCCACCCACACGAGCGGCTTGGTTGAGCCGTCGGGCAATTGCAGAGTTGCCTTCATGGAGCGACCGAGCATGTGCATATGCGGCATCATGCCATAGGCGATGACGTTCGACATGATCGGATAGGTGAACTTCACGACCTGGTGCGCTTCGCCCGCTTTGAGCTTGAAGAACGGGTTGGCGAGCCAAGCGATCTTGACCTTCTTGTCGACGGGGACCTTTGAGAAATACAGCCCAACTTTCGTCTGGTCGATCTCTTCTTTTCCGTCGAGGTGGTAGTGGATCTGGAGCACGATATTCGTGCCGGGTTTGATTTCGAGACCTGCTCCTGATGGCAAGTTGCGCGGCTGCAATCCTGGCGCCCATCCGCCCAGCGCGCCATCGGGCATGAATCCCGGACCGCCGAATCCGCTGTAGCCTGGCTGGCCGTCTTTGTCCTTACCATCGAGGCTGTTCGAGACGCCCTTCTCATCGAGGAATGCGATGACGTGGTGCACGACTTTGCGGTTGCCCGGCTTCACGTCGAGGGCGGTCACATAAACCGGCTCCTTCATGTTTGTCTTGATGACGAAATGGCGATAGACGTCGCGGCCTTCTGCGGGGACCTTGAACGGCGCCGAGGGCGCAACGACGAGATCGGGCTCGCCCATCACCCAACCCGATTTGAACACAGGCGCTTTGGGCTCTTTGCTGACGTCGCCGCGCGGGGCGCCGTTGTCCGCCCAGGTTTTGAGGGTCTGAATCTCTTCGTCGGTGAGGCGGTTTTCATCGTTGAATTCGCCATAGCCTTTGACGGCTTTCCAGGGCGGCATCTGGTGTGCGCCGGTGACTTTGGCGATGTTCTTCGCCCACTTGCGCGCTTCATCGTAGTTCGTGAGCGAGAACGGCGCTGCCTCGCCGGGGCGATGGCACTGCGTGCAGTGCTTATAGATGATGGGCGCGACATCGGTCGCGAATGCGGCGGCCTTGGGGGCCTTGACCGGGTCGCCTGGCATGATGAAGCACCCTTTGGGTTCGTTGCTGCTGAAGGCCGGGGTCTTGCCGGCGACGAGCTGCGTCAGGATCCCTTCGACGTACTTTTTCTTAACGGTGTCGGTGATGGGGCTGTCGTCGATGCTGCCCTCATAGATTTTCTTGCCTTCGGGGTCGAGGATGACGGCGGTTGGAACGATCTTGACGCCGAGCTTGGTGGCTTCGACGGCGCCGGGATCGAGTTCCCAATTTGACCCGAGGTTGCGCTCTTTGCAGTATTGGGCGACGGCTTCGGCGGTGTCGCCTTCGTTGGGGAAATACGTCTTGAATTCGACTCCGCTTGGTGCGAACTTGACCATGAGTCGGTTGATGCGGGGGGAATATTGCGCGCAGACCGGGCAGTCGGTGCTCAAAAAGAGCACGACGGTCGCCCTTTTGTCGGCATGGACCTTCCCCGAAGCGCCGACGAGCCGGAACCCAACCCCCAGCGCCAGCGCAAATAGCCCAACAACGAACAAGACCGCTTTTGAATTCATTTATAACCCCGAAAATCGCGTTTCATCGCTGATTATATCGTCCAAGACGTTGGATTCCTTTCCAGGTTCACGCTCGATGTGCCAAAGTTCCTACCGTGAGCAAGCGTAGAGTGCTGGTGACCGGCTCTTCGAGGGGCATTGGTCGGGCGATTGCCGTCACGCTGGCGAAAGAAGGCTGGAGCGTCGCGATTCACTACCAGGCGGGCAAATCCGAAGCCGATTCTGCCCGCGATGAACTTGGTAAGGCGTGCTCGGGACTTTATGAAGCGGACCTTTCGGAGCCGCAGCATGCGGCGCGCCTATTCAGGGAGGCGCTGGATGATGGCCCCATCGATGCGGTCGTCAACAACGCGGGCGTCTATCTGCAAATGAATTTCCTCGATAGTCGCGACATCGAATTCGAGGCGAATCTCCATCGAACATTTGCCGTGAATTTCGAATCCCCGCTGAGGCTCACGCGCCTGGCCTGCAAGCACTTTGCGGAAGAAGGCCGCGGCAAGGTCCTCAACGTGGCGAGTCGGGTGGGTTTCAAAGGGGAAGCCGGTGCAGCGCTTTATGCGGCATCGAAAGCCGCATTGATTAATCTGACTCGGTCGCTGGCTGTGGAGCTTGCGCCGAAAAATATCCAGTTTTTTGGGATTGCGCCGGGCTGGGTGGAAACGGCGATGGCCCGAGAAGGCATGGAAACACGGTTGGAATCGATCTTGCGCGACATTCCCGTGGGCAGGATGGCAAAACCCGGAGATTGCGCCGCCGCCGCAGCATTCTTGCTGAGCGACGAAGCCTCCTACCTGAGCGGCATCGTGATCGACATTAACGGGGCCAGCTACTTCCACTAAGGCGGGTACCCTCTCGA
>JAYROD010000504.1:0-1784 GCA_041911835.1 Fimbriimonadaceae bacterium
CTCTCTTCGGGGCCGAGGCGGTCGATCGGCGACGAACTCCGTCACCACAAACGGAAGCAGCGCCATTTCCCTGGCTCTACGAATTGCGCGAGCGATCATCCTTTGCTGCTTGGCGGTGTTCCCGGTTTGGCGCGTAGGGAGGATCTTGCCTCGGTCGTTGAGAAATCGCTTCAAGATCGCGACGTCCTTGTAGTCGACGGTGTCGATCTTGTTGATGGTCAGATAGCTGACCTTGCGACGCTTCCTGCCACGTGCCCTAGGCTCGCCGCCCATACCCGGCATGCTCGCGTCTTTGTCTCTCGGAAATCTTTTTGCGCCCCGGTCTTCGCCACCGGTGTTCGTCGCAGCGCTGGGGGCCTCTGTCGGCTGCGTCGGGGTGGTCTCTTCACTCATGATGTTTCGGCATTCCGTCCTTTGGGGATTTCAGTCAAAGATGATACCACGCGATGGTATCTGAAGGTTCAATCCACCGCTTTCCCCGCATAAGTTCGCGCGTATTTGTCCGCGTTTTCGCTTTGTAATCGCCGACCCCGGTAGGAACGCCGTTGCCTGGCCCGATAGAACCCGGAACACCGCAATTGTAAGCCAGAGAAAACCTCTCTCACCTGACGCCAAACAACGGAGGGGGCCGCCAAACCCCTCCTTCATACCCTCCAGCCCATGGGCCCGCCTCGCCAGCGGGCCCTCGTTCTTGTTAGGGGGCGACTTGCAGCCAAGTGCCCCAACCTGATGATTGGGCGAACTGCATGAGGTTGTAATCGTTGGCCACTCCAACGAAGATCGACGCCGGAGAGAAGTCGATGGATATGCCGTGGCTGTTGGGCGAATTGCTGTTATGACCCTCCCAGACGATCGCCGCAGCGGCAGCGGCTTGAACCTGCGAGCAGTTCTGAGCGACGTCAGCCGGGATGTTGGCGGTCGTTTTGAGTATTCCAAGCAGATCGGTGGCGTCTCGATACACGCGGTCCACCCTCGGACTATAGCTTTGCGCGGTGTCCCTCGCCAGGTCGACCTGCACTTGGATGTTCGCCACGTTCGCCTTGAGGCTCGTTGCAAGGCCGCCAAAGGCTGTGGCAAGGGCGGGGAGCTTGGTCGTATCGAGAACGCTCTGGGTGATCTTTCGTGTGGTGTAATCTGGGTTCCCGAGCATGCCGTCGACGAACGCCTTGGACAGGTTGACGGTTGTGTCATCCGGATTGTCCCGAAACTTGGCAAAGATCAATTGGTAAGGATAGCCTTCGCCGGGTGGGCTTTCCTCGCTGCCGGCAACGAGCTTGGTATTGTCCTTGACTTCATAAGCCACCTCAGCCATTTGCATGAGGCTGGCGTCCCAGGCGATGATATCGAACTGCTGGTTGCCAAGCGCTTGTTTGAGTTCCCAAATCTGGATGGCGTTGCCCGTGTCGTCGTCATAGCTCACCGCCCGTCCTAGATCATCGATTCCTCGATGCCAGCCGTTGCCGTGGTTCCAAACGACGAGGACGTATCGATCAGCCGGGTAATAGGTCTTTCCCCAGTCGATAAAGGCCTTAAGGGTGTCCGGACGTCCCATATCGACCCCAGTACCCATGTCTTGGATCAATTGGCTTGCGATCTGGCTCCCCGTGTCTGGCTTAACCAAGTATCGCCGAGTCCCGTTGAACGATGAGGTCGGAAATATGCTTTGGGCCTGCTTCCACTGCAGCACGAATCGGACCTGGGGATTCTGGGCGACCTGCTCCATTTGGTTCACGTTGAGATCGCTGAACTGGAACAGGTCGTTGGCTGCATTGATGTAGACGAGC
>JAYROD010000505.1:0-6179 GCA_041911835.1 Fimbriimonadaceae bacterium
CGCGCATAGAGAAGCCCGACCGCCACAAGCGGAATGCCGAGGTCGCTCGCCGCCTTGAGGTGGTCACCGGCAAGGACGCCGAGCCCGCCTGAATAGATCGGCAGGCACTCGCTGATTCCGAATTCGGCGCAGAAGTAGGCGATGCAGGTCTTGTCTGAAGCGTCGGGATACTGCTCTTCGAACCAGGTCTTGCGGTTCAGATAGTCATCGAGGTCGGCCTCTTGCTCTGCAAGTTTCGCTAGGAAGGGGCGATCTTCGGACAGCCGCTTTTTGCGGTCGGCAGACAGCCGATTGATCACTTCGAGCGGATTGTGATCCGACTGCGCCCAGAGGCTGCGATCGACCTCGTGAAAGAGCTGCTGGGTCTCAGGATGCCATGTCCACCGAAAGTTGAAGGCCAGCTTCTTGAGCGGCTTCAGCGCTTCCGGCAGATCGGAGACGACCTCAAACGAGTGCTGATACTTGGGGTGCATACGGGATAGCCCGTATTATTGTCGGTTAGAGCGAGAGATTGCTTTGAGGGCGGCGTTTCGGCGCCAAAAGGGCCGACGGGATAGCTGATCCCCGTCGGCCCCTGGTCTCGGTTCAGACTCCTGCGAGTTCGCGATGATGCTCGTAGTGCTCGCTGGCGGCCTGGGTAAGCGTCGTAAAGTGCGCTCCCTTGGCTCGGAAGTGGCGGATGAGCTTTCTTAAATCGTCGACGTTGTCGTGATAGTCTCGCACACCGACGCAGATGACCTCTCGATCCATGTTGGCGTCCACGATGGGCCGAATATGGTCGAACCCTTTGTCGAGGTAACCGTGCTGGCCGTCGGCTGTGCAGACCGGAACGTGCAGGATTCGATTCGAACCGTTCGTCGTCAAATCTTCCGGCGAGCTGTGATACGGCTCGTGCGGAGCTCCGGTCCAATCGACGAACATCTTGTATTCGGCGTCTGGGACGACCGAACTGTCGACGACGATGCCAATATCGTCGAGATACTTGATGTCGGAGGGAACGAGGTCGAACGCGCCTGCTCGGAAGCTCGTGCACTTAAAGTGGTGCGATTTCAGCGCGTCTTTCGCAAGCTGGATGATCCGACCGCGTTCTTTCTCGTCGTCGACGTGGCCACGCTCGTTTTCGAAGTTGACCTTCATGCCGATCTCGTGCCAGTTCGGGATCTTGTGGGCGAATTCTTGATAGTAAAGCTTCGTGTCGGCGGTCGGGTCCTTCATCGAGACGTGGATCAGCCACGTGGCGGGGACGAATTCTTCTTCCAAAACCTTTATGTATTCGTTCGTGTAGCAGCGGTCGTGATGCGCTCCTTCACAATCGACAGTGATCACAACATTTGGCATCTTTAGGGGACTCCTTGTGAAACTTGGACGCTTTCATGGGTGGCGGTACAGGTGTACCGTCTGCCTAACAAGCTGAAGTTCTTCAATTTTACCGCTTTCCAGGCCTGGGGCAGGTGGGGTCGAATGCTCAACCAACGTCCTCCGAGAAGTTGTTTCGACCACGCCGCACCGGGCTCCTCTTCTTCATCGATTCGGAACCCCAGAAACCCGTAGAGAACGGTTTGGAGGCAACCAGCAGCCCCCGTCGTAAAGTAGGTGACATCCTTCTTGCGCTTCTCGCTGAAGAGAAGAAGGGGATGGTTCGTGAAGTCCATCCAGCTCTTGCGCCACGTTGTATATGCTACATCAGTTTTGCCCAATCTGGCCCAAATAAGTGCGTGAAGGCTGTCGGACATTGCGGGTCCGTTCGGGGTGACCTTGTCGGCGAAGCGGTTCATCATGACTTCGGCCTGCTTTTCGGCTGGCGGGTACTGGAGCGGATAAATGGCGAGGACGGCGGCGGCCTGCTTGTAGCCTCTGACGGGGTCGTTGTCGTAGGTGAGGAAGGAGGTTTTGTCTTGGGGGAGCTTGAATACGGACAATGTGCCAGGCCGCCATTTCCACGAGCCTCCGTTCCCACACCATTGGGCCAGCAGACTGGTATAGAGATCATTGTCGACTTCATGACTCTCGTCGGGGCTGAGCACATTCCGAAGCTCTCTGCCATCTTCGGTCTCAGTGCTCTTTGCGGCGAAAAACATTCCCCCCTCATTGATGATCATTCTGACGTTGCCTAGGTTGGTCAAACCGAGCGCAACCGCAATTTGAAGCTGAAAGAGAACCGAGCCGGTAACGTGCAGCTCTTTTTGAAATTGCGGTGGGGCAGTTTCTTTGCCTGACACGCTTGATTCCCAAGGAAATCGAATTTCGGGCGCAACTCTATCGGTCGGAAACTGGCCGCCAAAGGCAGCTAATTCTGCAGGATATGTCCTGGCCAAACGATAATCCGTGATCGACCTTGCCAATTCCGGATCAACAAACGCTAGCGCTGGGAAAACCCAAATGTCCGCATCCCAGAACACGTGGCCGTTGTACTGCTGATTGCTCAGACCACAAGGGCTGATCGACATGGGGCCCTCAGGCGCGATGGCCGAGCGCAAATAAAACAGGAAAGATCGAACGGCTTGCTGATCTTCGACCGGGCCGTCGATCTCGATGTCGGTTTCCCAGCGCTTCTTCCAGGCCGCCCGCGAGGCTTCCGCAACCATTTCAAAGGTAGGTGGTGGTTCAGTAGGCACGAGCGAACCTGGCTTGCGCTTCGCGATCTGGCTGATGGTCCGATTCGCCGAGCCCACCCCCATGCTCGCGACGCGCTCGATCGAATAGCCATCCCTTAGCGTCGTTCGATTCGAGGTGGTGATGAACGCCTTTTCACCGGACATCGCGAAGGTGACGATCGAGGGCTGTCCGGCGTTGCCGTTGACGTGATCGACGAGCTCCCACTCCAGTCCCGAGCCTTCAATCGAGAACCTCTGAGCCAAAACACGGCGGCTCGGATCAATGGCGGTTTCGCACCGATAGGTATAGCTTTTACCGTCTGAGACGGACGCTTTCCATTCTGTTGTAAGCATTCCAGACTGAAAGTCCAGTGTCTGGCGATAGCTCGAGGCGTCTTTGGGAGAAAGCGTCCGGGTACCCGATTTCCATTCGATCGCCAGCGGATTTGGAAGGCTGAGGATCTTCTCCTCACCCATCGTTTCATAGCTGTCGATCATGAAGAACGGCAACCCCATGCCGGTTCCGTCGCGCCCAATGAGGACCCCGATCAAGCCGTTCCAGAGCAGCGCGGGGGTGGGATCGGCCGAATCCGTGCATGTGACGCTCCACGGATCGGCAGGAGCAGGGGTGGCCCTGGGCGCTGGGTGCGAGTTGGCAACCGGTTGAGAGCCGCAGCCCACGATGACCAGGGCCAACAATGGGACGGCGACGCGATTCACACCCAGACCTTACGCCTTGAGAGCCGCGAATGCAACCCCTAGGAGCGCGAGAAGTGGTTGGCGATTCTGCCGGAGATTCCGTTGCCGGGCCACTTGCCTCGAAATGCTCGAATCGCCTGAAAGAAGGACACCGAGTTGAGGATCAGCCCGATGAGGCCAAGCACGAGCCAGATGGCCAACGCCCGTAGCAAAGTCCAAATCAGCATATGACCGTCGATGCCATGTCCCCCTGGCGCAAGAGCGTTGTAGAGCCCGATCAAGGAGTAGATGAGCGATGCGGCCATCGCCAACGCTAGCGTCGTTTTGAGAATCATGAATTCGAGCAGAGCCTGCATGGAATGGGCCGCCACGAATCGCGAGCGCTTTCGTGCCGCCAGCCAAAACAAGAACGGGCCGAGAATGGGGAACCAGATGCTCGATGCGTGGTTCGCGCATGCCATCAGTCGTTCGCCACGGCTTGGAACTTCGTGCACTGGAATCGACGCCACGTACCGTTCGACGGGTGGCTATCCCTGGGAGATGCGCGTCTGGGCCTTTCGGCTACTTCGTGACTGCGTGTGCGGCGTTGGCGATCTTTACTGCCTCGCGCACATTCCAGTCGTTAGATTCCAGAATCTCGAACGCCTCATCCGATGTGACTGGAGCGAGTTCGCGGACGATCCGGATACAGCGCTCTTGGAGTTTGGAATTGGTGGCCTTGACATCGACCATCAGGTTCTCGAGGACCTTGCCGCTCAGCACCATCGCCGCCGTGCTGATGCGGTTGAGTGCGAGCTTCTGAGCCGTGCCTGCCTTGAGGCGGGTCGAGCCAGTGAGAACTTCGGGGCCCGTGTCGAGCAGGATGCCCAGATCGGATTCGAGCAGCAGCGGACCGCGTTTGTTGTTGGCGATGCCGCAGGTCCACGCGCCTTTTGCACGCGCATGTCGGACGGCGGCCACAACGAACGGGGTCTTGCCGCTTGCGGCGATCCCGATCACTACGTCCTTCCGGTGCACGCCGAGATCGTTGATCGCTTCGATTGCAGCGGAGTCGTCGTCTTCGGCGAATTCGACGGCGCGATCCGTCGCTGCCGAGCCTCCTGCATGGATGGCAATAAATCGATCTGGATCGACTCCGAAGGTCGGGGGCATTTCAGCGGCATCCATGGCTGCGATTCGGCCGCTCGTACCGGCGCCGACATAGACGACCCGATTGCCCGACCGAAACGCGGCGGCGCACATTTCCGCGCATTTTGCGAGCCCATCTTCGGCGGCCTGAAGCGCACGGAATACGATTTGCTCCTCTTCGTTCATGAGGCGGATGATCTCTTTCGCGCTCATTTTGTCGAGGCCGAACGATCGAGGGTTTCGTGCTTCTGTGCTCATTTCAATTTCATGGCCAATCTTGCTGCTCCCGTTACTGGCGGATACTTGGGATGGAACAGCACCGGCGAGTATCCGGACAGTTTCATTTCAAGACTAGGTAGCAAGAACTGTTCCTCCAAGACTTCGGAGATCTCCCACAGGCCGCCCACGAGGGCGACGGTCGGTTCCTTTTCATTTCGATGATAAGCGCGCAAATGCCAACTGATTGTGTCAGCAAGCTGATCCATCTCGCTCGAAATCGCGTATTCGGCATAGGGTGAATCGGACTCATAATCCTTGACGATCGAATCTGCAAACCGCGCCAAAACCGAAGCGCTTTCTCTGCGCTCATATATCTTAGAGACCGCCTCTGAGAGATCTTCGGCATCGTAATGTGCCAAAAGTCTCTGATAAAACTCGGATGTCTTGCCGCGCTGGTCGATGATCGCGGATACGGCATTGGAGCCGGCTCGCTTCACCAACTCGCCAATTGCCGTTCGCACGATGCCAAAAGCAGATCCGTGGTCGCCGAACCAGGGGCCGCCGCCACCCGACTTCACCATTCCTCCTTTATGCTCGCTGCATACCAGCGAACCTGTTCCCGATATCACGCAAATCGTGGTTTCAGGGGGGCATGCGACATAAGCAGCATGGAAATCGGGGCGCGCCTCGGTTCGCTGGCAGCCAGTGACTTCTCTAAGAAGCGCCTCGGCTTGCGCCGCGTCCTCCCGCGTGAGCAAGCCGGCGAAACATCCGCACACCGCCTTGACGGCCGGCGCCCCAGCGAGCGCTTCTCGAAGGTGAGCACGAAGTTCGTCGCGTGGTGTCGAGGCCCAGTTAGCCGCTCCCGAACGCCCTTCAAAGACAACGCTTTCGGCTTCATCGAGGGCGAGGGCGCGGGTGGTAGAACCACCGCAGTCCAGGCCAAGGAACACCCCTACCGGTACCAGTGGACCCAGCCCGCGAGGTTGTTGAAGAAGCCGGCGCAAACCGCCGAAATGAGCCAGAGTGCCAACAGCGACCACTTAGCCGTGCTCTTGTATTCCACGATCGCCCAGTACAGCAGGTAGAGCCCGCAGAGCAGGCCAAGAAGGCCCTTCCACCACGCGTCCATGAAGGCGTTCACGAGAACCACGATATGGCAGAACGTGTAGATCAGCGAGAACAGAATCGCAAGCAAAACGAACATGCTCGAACTCCTCCTACTGGAGGTTTACCCTGCTCCGCCATTGGCCCGGGCCTTTTGGAAGCGGAGTCCGAAAGGAATGGCTGCGACGGCCATCAGCGCCAGAATCGACCCAAACCAGAACGGCGCCGTCGGCCCGACCCGGTCCCAAAGAATCCCGGCAATGAGGCTCGCGAGCAGCGTCGCCCCGCCTAACAGCATGTTGAAGAGTCCCATCGCCGTACCTCGGGCTTGTTTGGGAGCGAAATCCGCGACAAGAGCCGCTCCGACGCCCTTGGTCAACCCCATATAGAGGCCATAGCAGGCAAAGAGCGCCCAAAGCCAGCTTCCTCCGA
>JAYROD010000506.1:0-12326 GCA_041911835.1 Fimbriimonadaceae bacterium
CGCGGCTCCGGGCCGACCAGAGCCCAGGTCAGCGCTGCGATGAGCGCGACGGCAATCACGGCGGGGACGAACCACGCCGACACCTGATCGGCCAGACGCTGAATCGGCGCGCGCGAGCGCTGCGCTTGAGCGACCATGTCGACGATGCGGCCCAGAAGCGTGTCGGCGCCGATGCGTTCGGCGCGCATGATGAAGCTGCCGCGATCATTGAGTGTGCCGCCGGAGACACGGGCGCCCGCCACTTTCTCGATGGGGATCGGTTCACCGGTGAGCATCGACTCATCGACGGCGCTTGCGCCTTCCGTGACGACACCGTCGACCGGCACGCGCTCGCCGGGCCGCACGCGCAAGAGGTCGCCGACTCGAACTTCGTCGAGCGGCACGTCGTCTTCGCTTCGATCGGCGCTCACGCGCCGCGCTGTGTCCGGCGCCAGCTTCAGCAATGCCTTGATCGCTTGCGAGGTGCGCGAGCGCGCCCGCAGTTCGAGTACTAGTCCCAAGAGCACAAGTGTCGTGATGACGGCCGCGGATTCGAAATAGATCGGCGCCTCGCCATCGGCGAGGCGAAAGCCTGCCGGCGCCACATCCGGCAACAAAGTTGCGATCAGGCTGTAAAGATAGGCCACGCCCGTCCCGATTGCAATGAGCGTGAACATATTCAGACTGCGGTTCAGGATCGACTGCCAGCCTCGCACGAAGAACGGCCAGCCGCACCACAAAACTACAGGAGTCGCCAAAGCGAATTGGGTCCAGGAACTCGCTTTGCCTTCCAGCAGGTGAAGCCCAATGTGCGGTCCCATCGCGAGCGCCACGATAGGAAACGTGAGGATCGCGCTGGCCCAAAACCGACGAGCCATATCGCGCAGCTCCGGGTTGTCTTGGCCGGCTGTTGGCTCCATCGGCTCAAGCGCCATTCCGCAGATGGGGCAGGCGCCTGGGGAATCCCGAACAATCTCGGGATGCATGGGACAGGTCCATTTCGCACCTTCTGGCGCAGGCTCCGGTTCGCCCGGATTCAGGGTCGCTTCAGGGTCGGCATCGAAGCGCTTCTTACATGAAGGGCCGCAGAAGAAATACGTCTTCCCGTGGTAAGTCGAAGTCAGCGCCCCGGCCTCTTCTTCGACCTCCATCCCACAGACAGGATCGATGTGGATCGGACGACTTTCGCCGAGGGAAGAAGCCATTCTCTACAGCTTCTGCATCAAAAACTCACGGATCTCGTTGTCGGAGTAGTACCCATCGGTCCGCATGGCGAACGGATATCGCATCGAGAACGTTCCACTCTCCAGCGACATCGAGCGGTCTGTCATGTCTTTCGAGTTGCTCAGCTTGATCGTCTTGACGGCGTCACGAACGGCTTCTTTGCCAAGATCATCCGAACAGATGACACGCAGAGCCATGTTGATTCGGTGGCAGGCCAGGTTGTCCATGAAGTTCAACCCTTCGGCGTCTTCGGCGAAGCTGTCCCAGTCGATGTCGTACTGGATGGAGCCGCCGGTGATTTCGGCGAGTTCACCGGTGCGCTCGGGGATCGTGACGTCCTGCAATTCCTTGATCTTGCGCCGCTCTTCGAGGCCCATTTCGATTCTCCTTGTAGGCTGGAAAAATCTGGTGGGCCCAGGTGGATTCGAACCACCGACCTCACCCTTATCAGGGGTGCGCTCTAACCAACTGAGCTATGAGCCCGAACCGAAACAAGATACCCGACAGCACCCGCCGATTCAAAGGCCGCTGAGCCTAAACATAATGCTCTCGCTTTCTGAAAACAGGCAGCAGCGGGCGAAGCTTGATCTTGTACAGCAGCTTGGGGAGTCTGTCGCTATAGCCGACGACGATCCGGGGAAGGGCGAGCAGGCTGTCGTTGGATTGTGCTTCCCGCCTGCTCAGGGCCAAGGCCACTCGATAGCCGATCGAGGTCGCTGCTTCGAGTGAGCCGTCGTTGAATTTGCCAAATGGATAGGCGACGCTCCCGGACAGGAGCCCCCATTCTCGAAGAGCCGTCTGTGCGCCACGCAATTCATCGACCTGCTGTTCTCGGAGGAGACCCGAGAGGTCGGCATGGGACCGCGTATGATTGCCGATCTCGAGTCCCGCTTGGCTGGCACGGCGAAGCTGCTCCTCCGTCGCGAGGGGTTGCTCGTGGCCCACATCCCAAACCGACCGGCCGCCGACCAATGCGGTGACGGCATAAATCGAAGCCGTGGCGCCGTTTCGAAGGAGGATTTCCGCGCCGTAATCGAGCATCGTCGCGTAGGCGTCGTCGAAGGTCAGGCATACGCCTCTTTGTGGCCATGGGTCAGCCAAATCCATCGCCCGCACGAATCGGATTCCCCGACGCATGAAGTGGCGCACATGGCTATCGAGGACGTCCGGCTCGATATTCAGCCGCCTCCCTGCTTCCTGCGCGGGAGCGACGTTGTGGTAGCAAAGAATGGGCAGACTCATTTTTCGAGGAGCGGTATGAGCGTCGTCAATCGCGCCTCGAGTGACTTGGCGAGCGTTTTTGAGTCCAGATCTCCGTCCAGGGATAGGAGTTCCGTCGCAAGGTAGCCTTCAAAGAGATCTTGAACCTGGATGAGGCGCATGACGCGCTTCGCCGGAGATTGCGGATGACTCTTGAGCCATGCGGTCAGGTCTGCTTGGAGCTTGCGGCTCTCTCCGAGGATCTCTCCGAGTTTTCGTACGCCTTCCTGGGCGTCGATCTTGCGAGTGGCGAGGGCTGACGCGGTCTCGCGCACGATCTGAAACTTGGAATCGAGGTAGGTGACGTGGCGGGCGAGATCGTACGGGGCCGGCTGGCCTTGTGCGAGGCCCATCCAAAGGGCGCAGAAAACCCATGCTGCCATAACGGCATTTTGACCGAGCCTGCGTGACGATGGGCGTGGACCATGCGTCCATTTAGGCGGGCTTTCGTTCATAGACAAAGCGGTGACAGTCCCGCTATACTCGAACGGGGACTAACTCGGATTGGTGAGAGATTTGGCTAAGACATCATTGACTACTTCATCCCGATTCATCGGGGCGATCGTCGCACTCGGCTGCATTGCCGGAGCGGCCACAGCGCAGTTCGACGGCCCGGCGCCACTGGCTTGGCGCTGGTATCAGTCGACCTCTGTGCCTCCTGGAGGCACTCCGGTCGTCGATGGCAACTCGATCTATCTTGCGGTTGGCTCTCGAATGTACGCGGTCGAGAAGGAATCGGGCAACCAGATTTGGCGATATCCGGTAGGAGAGCCTCTGGCGGCTAATTTCCGATCGGGCGTCGCAATGTCGGAAGGGCTCGTCATGGCCGCGGCGGACAATAAGACGATTTATGCGGTGGATGCCGCGACCGGCGTTCAGAAGTGGACTTATACGGCTCCCAATGCGATCTTGGGGGCTCCAATCGTGGTTGGCAAGTTCCTAGTGTTCGGACTCACGGACAACAGCTTTATGGCGCTCACCGTATCCGATGGAAAGCCGATGTATAACAATCCCGAGAGAATTTTCAACGGAATCCTCGGGGGAATGGCAGCGTACGGCTCCAACGTGCTTGTCATGGACCGGACCTTTACGCTCTACTCCATCGACGTCGCCTCTCGAAAAGTGAATTGGAAAACGCCGTTTTCTTTCGCTTCGCCGGACATTCACCCGGTTGTCTACGGAGACACGATTTACCTGAACACAGGCGCTTTCTTGACAGCGGTCCGAGCCGGGAACGGAATGGGGGCGTGGCAAAAGAATATTGGCGAGATGACCGCGTTTTCGCCGGCGGTTTCCCCGAGCGGTATCTTAGTCGTCACCCAAACGGGCAAGGCCGTGGCGTTCGATATCAACGGCAGACAAATCTCCCGCGGTTTCATCGACCTCGATGCGTATCCATCTGCCGATCCGTCGGCCGTCGGTAAGCTCTATGCGGCTCCGACCTCGAACGGATCACTCAATTTGATCGATCCTACTTCCGGGCAGATCGTATGGAATTTCATCGTCCGCCCGATCACGACATTCCTTCAGAGCGACAAGCCAGGCGGAGGCACGGGTCAGGACACGGGACGCGGCCTGGGAGGAGGGCTGGGCGGCGGATCGACGACGACACAGTCGAAGCCCCAGAACTATATTACGGCGGCTAGCCCGGCGATTCTAACCGGTTCGACCTTGCTGCTTCAGACCAAAGACGGCAGCCTCCTCGCATTCGACAAATCGCTGGGAGTCGACTTGACGCCGCCAACCGTGAAGATGTTCTTCCCGCTCCCGGGAGACGTGATCTCCGGTCAGCCGCCACTTGAGTTTGCCTTCAAGCTTGAGGATGAAGCCTCGGGAATCAACATGTCGAGCGTCAAGGCGACCATCGATGGCAATCCTGTCGATTTCACCCTCTCGCGCGATGGCATCCTCTCGATCGACATCTCGAGCGCTCCGCTCAATGCTCAAGGGAAGCCCAACAAGAACATCCCGCTTCAAGACGGCAGGCGCCAGATCCAGATCACGGCCACGGACTGGATGGGAAACACATCCGACACAGTCTATGTCGTTTCGATCGACAATTCGCTGAAGCCGATCGGACGCTCCGGACAGACCGATAAGGACACGAAACAGGGTGGCAAAGGTGGTGGTAAGGGTGGCGGACCCGGATTGGGTGGCGGCTAACCCGGGTCGATGACGCCAGGCTTTTGGCAGCATCTCATGGCAGCGGAGCTGCCGCCCGCGAAGTCCCGAGCGATTCTTTCATCGCTCGGGACTTCGCCTGTTGAACCGGTGTCCCACCTCCTTTCGAGCAAGGTGCTAACTGAAAATGAGCGGAGGCTCGCGAAGGCAGCGGACCTGAGGGCCCTCGAATCTGCACTGGGCAAGGGAGTCCGAATCCTGACGGGCGAGAACCTGCCTCCGGCCCTGTGCGAAGTCCCCAACCAGCCCCCAGCGCTGTTCGCATGGGGAAACACGGAAGTCTTCGAAAAGCCAAGCATCGCCATTGTCGGGACTCGAAGCGCCACGACCTATGGAAAAGCGGTCGCCCAGAAGTTTGCAGAACGACTGGCGGCCTCTGGAGTGACCATTGTCAGCGGGGGCGCCCTTGGGGTGGATGCGGCGGCCCATAAAGGGGCGCTGGCTGCCGGAGGATCAACGGTGGCCGTGCTGGCGACAGGCGTGGATCGCGTCTATCCCCGGCGAAACGCGGAGCTCTTCTTCTCGATCCGTGAGTCGGGCTGCCTCGTGAGCCAGTGGGCCTGCGGGAGTGACGCCTGGAATAAGTTTCGATTCTTGGCACGAAACCACGTGATCGCCGCATTGAGCCGGGCAACGCTCATTGTGGAAGCTCCCGAAGAATCGGGGGCTTTGACGACGGCCCGAGTGTCCGCTGAGTATGGGCGCCCCGTGTTTGTTGTGCCCGCGAACATCGACAACGTCAACTTTCGGGGCTCCCATTCGCTCATCCGCGATGGCGCAACGCTCGTCGATCACCCAGACCAGATACTCGAAGCCCTGGGGATCGAGGGAGTTATCGAACAGCCACGTGACAAGTCCGACCTGAGCGGCGTACAGTCGAGAATTCTCGAGGCGCTCAGCGTCGATCCGATCCTGCCGGAGAAGATCGTTGCGTCAACGGGATTACCACCCGCCGAGGTTCTCAGCGAACTCACGATTTTAGAGATGGAGGGGCACGTCATTCAAGATTCCGGCGGCTACGCGATTCGGCCATGAACCCGATCGCCTCGATGCTCGGCCCCGACGGATTCGGATCCTATGAGGTCGACTGGTCGACACCAGAACCCACATTCACGCGAATCAGCAAGCCTCCGGACCTTCTGCTCGTTCCAGGCTTCATCGACATCCACATCCACGGTGGATTTGGGATCGACTTCATGTCTGCAAGCGACTCGGATCTCAAAGTCCTCGCCACCAAGCTTGAAGCCGAAGGATATGAGGCCTTCTTTCCAACCACGATCACTGCGTCCCCTGAGGCCATACTCAGAGCGATCTCCAAGCTTCCCGAGGACCCGATGGTGCCTGGATTCCATTTGGAGGGGCCATTCATCAGCCCGGAATATCCGGGCGCGCAGCCGCCGGGAGGGATCGCTCCAGTTCCGATAGTCGATTCGGAATGGGATCCCATCCTCGATCATCCGCGACTGAAGATCGTAACCCTGGCGCCTGAGATTCCAAACGCGGTTCAACTGATTTTGCGCCTGAGAGCCCGGGGTGTGCTCGTCGGCATGGGTCACACGAATGCGACGTTCAGCGAAGCGAGGAGTGGCTTCGAACACGGCGCCACGCACACCACCCATACATTTAATGCGATGAGAGGGCTCCACCATCGGGAGGCGGGTACGGTCGGATATTCGTTGGCAAATTCCGATCTGGCAGCAGAGTTGATCTACGACCGCCACCATGTCTGCAAAGACGCGGCGTCGCTGCTGTTGAAGAACAAGTCCCCCGATGCCGTTATCGCCGTAAGCGACGGCACCCAGGCGACCGGCATCCCGCCCGGACAGATAATCGACATGTGGGGACATTCTTGTGTGACAAGCTCGGGCACTGTGCGCCTTGCCGATACCGGCGCCTTGGCGGGAAGCGCCATCACGCTACTCGATGCCTTCAGGAATTTGGCAAGCGACTTTGGAGAAGAAACAGCCATTCGCTGCTGCTCGCTCAACCCACGCGCGTTGCTCGGCATGAAGGACGGCCCCCTTGTCTATTTGGAATTCGACCGGAACCTGCAGCTCACAGGCCGTCGGATTCAGGGGACATAATAAGGGCTTCACGACACCCGCTATGTCGATCTATACACGAATCAAGCGGTTCTTGGTCGGAAAGCCGATCCACTCCAAGCACGCTCATCACGAGCGGCTCGCTAAAGTTTTCGCCCTCCCGGTTTTCGCCTCCGATGCGCTGTCATCCGTAGCCTACGCAACCGAGGAGATCATGAAGGTCATTGTAGTGGCCGGCACGGCGTACCTCGGCTTGACCCTGAACGTCTCTTTGGCGATCGGATTGCTACTGGTCATTGTGGCTATGAGCTACTACCAAACGATCAATGCCTATCCCATGGGCGGAGGATCGTATCGGGTTACGAGCGATAACCTCGGGTCGATTCCTGGCCGGATCGCAGGCGCCTCGCTTCTCATCGACTACGTCCTAACGGTCGCAGTCTCGGTTTCGGCGGGAGTGGGCGCGCTGGTTTCCATGGCCCCTTCGACTCAGCCGTACATGGTCGAGATCGGTGTCTTGGCTGTCACTGTCGTTGGCGTTCTCAACCTCCGCGGGGCGAAGGAAAGTGGCGTGGTCTTCGCGATTCCCACGTACTCCTTCGTTCTGCTGATCGTGGCGCTCCTTGGGGGCGGACTTTACCGAGCGTTCTTCATGGGACACCCGGCAACCGACCATGCGATGCTGCCCGCCAGCCCGGGGCCGATGCAGGCTATGACCGTCTTTTTGGTGTTGCGGGCATTTGCGGCCGGATGCACAGCTCTGACAGGAGTGGAAGCGATAGCGGATGGAGTTCAGGCGTTCAAGCCTCCAGAGGCCAGAAATGCTTCTCTGACGCTGGTTGCAATGGCGGCCATTCTATTGTCGATGTTTCTGGGCTTGAGCTGGACGGCGCAGCACTTCGGAGTCGTGCCCTTGGCAGAAAGCACCCAAGGCTACAAAACGGTAGTCGCTCAGATCGCCCTCCAGGTGTTCGGCCAAGGGTACTTCTTCTACGCGCTTCAAATCGCAACGGCGCTGATCCTAATCCTCGCGGCCAACACGGCATTTGCGGACTTTCCCCGTCTCTCGAGCTTCATCGCGCGAGACAACTTCCTACCCAGACAGCTGGCAAGTGTCGGAGACCGGCTAGTATTCCAGAACGGGATCATCTTGTTATCCGTGCTGGCGATTGCGCTTATCGTCGCGTTTCGCGCCGAGACTCATGCGCTGATCCCGCTCTATGCCGTGGGTGTCTTCACCTCGTTCACGCTCAGCCAAGCGGGCATGACTGTTCGAACTTACCGGACCAAAGGGCTCAATTGGCGCATGTTCGTCAGTGCGCTGGGGTGTATGGCAACGGGCGTCGTCACCGCCATCATCTTGGTGACCAAATTCGAGGAAGGAGCGTGGATCATCGTCGTCGCTCTCCTTTCGATCCTCACGATGTTCTGGGGCATTCGACGCCACTATACGTACCTGGCGAACGAGCTGAGCATCGCACCGGAAGATTCGCTCAAGCCAGTGACGCAGACTGTACTCTTGCTCGTACCCAGACTTCACAAAGGCATCCTGCAGGCTATCTCCTACGCTAAGGCGATGGCCCACGACGTTCGAGCCCTCCACGTTACGCTCGACCCTTCCAGCGTCGGGACCATAAAGACGGATTGGGCGAGGTTCGGGGCCGATATCCCGCTGGTCATCCTGACTTCACCTTATCGCTCACTCATCGAACCGATCATCGAATACATCGACCAGACACTCGAAGAAGAGCCGAACACGATGGTCACGGTCATCGTCCCACAAGCCGTGCCTAAGCACTGGTGGCAAGGGTTGCTTCACAATAATGCGGCGTTGGGCCTCAAATTGGCCCTGGCTTCTCGAAAGAACGTGGTGGTAACGAACGTGAGGTACTTCCTGAAATGATCGTTGAGTCGTACGAAGACATCATCGTTCTCTCGGGAGCGCTTCGATCGAATTTCTGGGAAACCATCCACACCGCGATAGCGCTCACGCTCAAAAGGCATCCCACCGGGGTGATCATCGACTGCAGCGGCATCACGGAATGCACGCCCGAAGGCGCCGACACCTTCGTGGACGCCATGCAATTCATCAACCGTCAGGATGCGCGGATCATCGTGGCGGCTGTGCCAGAACCAGTCTACGACGTGCTCAAAAGGGTTCCGGAAGTTCGCTCACAACTACCAATTGCCGACTCGGTTGAAGAGGCGCGAAGGTCTCTTGACCTTTTGGAGAAAGGTGAGGAAGAAAAGCCCACCAAGCGCAAGCCCGCGGCAAGTCCAGGAGGAACGAGCATCCTCGTCTGCCTCTCTGGGGAAGAGAGCGACAAATACCTCGTGGATGTCGCTCGGGAGGTCTCCGAGCCCTCTAAGGCCGAAATCCGCCTGATCTATCCGATTATCGTTCCGCGGGATTTGCCGATCCAATCGCCCTTGCCGGAGCTCGAAGGAGAAGCGAAGGGCGCTCTCGAGCGAGCTCAACAGACCCTTGCGGCGACGGATACGCCCAACCAAATCAGCATCGAACGGGCCCGGGACGTCGGTTCGGCCATACACAGCGCGTTGGAAGAACGCTCGGCCACTCAAGTCTTGATCGGATTGCCCAACGACCAAGATTCGCTCGAATCCGCGCTCAAACTGGTTCGATCGATCCTGGGAAAGGTGCGGCAGCCGGTCATGTTCATCCGCTCGGCGATCGGCTAGCCGGGAGCTGAACTTGCTTTGAGTAGTCGGTCCTGAACGGCCTCCCATTCGGGCCCTTGAGGTGGGACCTCGACGTAGACGGCCCCGAGCCGCAATCGATCAAGCCGATGCAGCGCACGATAGAGTTCGCGTCGATACCCGGATGG
The DNA here is from genome assembly GCA_041911835.1 of Fimbriimonadaceae bacterium. Lineage (GTDB taxonomy): Bacteria > Armatimonadota > Fimbriimonadia > Fimbriimonadales > Fimbriimonadaceae > JAYROD01. The sequence goes on from JAYROD010000506.1 coordinate 9,533, forward strand.
GTCGGATGGCATCTGGATTTGCGTGGGGTTTTCCGGGAGCCCAAAACAGAGACCTCCAGCCCCTTCGGGGATCGAAGCCACGAGGATCACGGGTGTCCTCGGAGCGTAGTGTCGCGGATATCTGCCAGGTGACCGACGGAGCCCGCTGCCATCCGATTCGATGGCCTCGATACCGCAGGACGCGAGATCTTCGGCTGTAATCGCTCCGGGCCGGAGGATGCGTGCCGGTACCTCGGTGAGATCGAGTACTGTGGATTCGACCCCAACCGCGCAGGGCCCGCCGTCCAGGACAAGGTCTGCGCCTGCACGCACCGCATCGCTCAAGTCCTCGACGCTCGTTGGAGAGAGTTCGGTAAATACATTGGCGCTGGGCGCTGCGAGCGCCAATCCGGATGCTTTCAAGACCTCGAGAGTGAGCGGGTGGTTCGGAACACGAACGGCGACCGTGTCCAGTCCGCCGGTCGTCACATCCGGAACCCGCGGCGCCTTTTGGAGCACCATCGTCAATGGACCCGGCCAGAATCGCTCGGCAAGTCGAGCTGCCTCAGGTGGGACGTTCTGGGCAATTTCCGCCACTCTTTCAAAACGGTCGATGTGAACGATCAGCGGATTGTCCGAGGGGCGAGCCTTTATAGCGAAAACCCGCAGCACGGCCCCAGGATTGAGCGCGTCGCAAGCCAGACCATAGACGGTCTCGGTCGGCAGCACCACGACTCCTCCGGATTTCAGAATCTCCACCGCCCTTTGGATTTCTGGCAGGTTCATTCAAGCGCCTCTGCCATGGCGGTTCTTGGGGCTTCGACCCCCAGCCACCATTCAATCGACCGAGCCCCTTGAGCAACGAGCATCGCTCGGCCGTCGGACGTTCGAAGTCCGGCAGCCCGAGCGGCCACAAGGAACGGCGAGAGCGTGTGTCCATAGGCGAGGTCGTACGCCAACGCACTTGGCTCCGCACGGATCCAGTCGATTGGAACGTCGAATCCACTCAACGAGGAAGCTGTAGCGTTGACTATAAGCGAGCACCCGAGCGGATCGGGCTCTGTAACCGATGAGCCTCGATTTCCGAGTCTGCCAACGAGTTCATCGGCCTTGGCGCCTGTCCGATTCCATACTCTTACGTTATAGCCGGCATCGCAGAGGGCGAGAGCGAGCGCGGAGGCCGATCCGCCAGCGCCCAGGAGCAAGACGTCTGATCCGGGTTCGATCGAGAGATCGGCGAGCGTTTCCAAGAACCCGCTCGCATCGGTGTTGGTGGCCGACCGGTCCCCAAGCCGAAGTGTATTGACACTTCTATAGTGTTGACTATATTGGTCCGGTGTTATCGCCCACTCGAATGCGAGACCCTTGAGAGGGATCGTGACATTAAGGCCGATGGTACCCAAGCTCGAGCGTCTCTCCATCGCCTCTTCGAACTCATTTGCCGGGACCCTGATTGCGATGTACCGGTATGGCGCCCCAAGTTCCGAAAAGGCGGCCGCCATCATTTTGGGTGACCAGGAATGGGCAATCGGGTCGCCGATCACGCCGAATTCGGATTCGGGCGCCTCACGCCACTCGAACCATTCGCTCACTGAAGCGCCTTTCGGAATGTCCACAGACGTTGGGCGAAAAAGTTCCAGAACACCACGATGACGGTCGCGATCAGGTTCGCGACAGCCCAGCTTTGCTTCTCGTGGCCAGGAATAATGCGGTGGAACGCTGTGGCAATACCGACGTTCAGCACCATGCCGATCAGCGCGACGACCGTGAACTTGACAAGTTGGTTGTGCCGGTCGACCTTCTCGGTGATCTCAAAGGTCCATTTACGGTTCCAGTAGAAACTGTTGAGGATCGCCAGCCCCACGGTGATGACTTTGAAGATCCCAAATGCCGTGTTCTTCACATCTTCGGGGGAGGGGGCATTGTTGCCGATGATGTGAATCTCTCCCCAGCGTCCTACGATGTCCCGCAGCAATTCCCCGTGAACCGTCACGACGAACATGAGGACGAAGTGCAGTCCAAGGTCGATGATCGTCGAAGAGGCGCCGACAATGCAGAACTTGATAAATTGCCGAATTACCTTTCGCTTTAAGAACGGCGTGATCGGTTCTTCGGGGATCTCGTCGTAGGGGTCGAGGAAGCGATAGAGCCGATTGCGAACAAGCCGCTCACCCACTCGGCTGACCTTCGTGCCCACGAACTCTCGCTTATGCATCGGCTTGACCCACATCGTTTCGATGCCGGTGCGATTGGCGCCCAGAATATCCGTAAACAACTGATCGCCGATCATGAGCGCCTGACCCGGCTCGAATCCAAACTCCTCGAGCGCTTGACGGTACATGGCAGGGCTGGGCTTGAAGCGGCCGTTCATATACTGAAGGCCCATTTCGCTGGCAAGACGCTGGAGCCGTTCGGTGTTGCGAGTGTTGCTGAGGATGCAGAATTGCAGCCCACAGTCCTTCCCCTTTTGAATCCATTCGTGGGTTTCCTTGGGGATGTCCTCGCTCCTCCAGGGCAAAAGCGTGTTGTCGACATCCAACAGCACTAGTTTCTTCCCGGCCTGGGCAACGGCCTCCAGGTCGATTTCCTGCAGAGAATGAAACGCTTCATCCGGGCAAATAGCCTTCAACGGCCCGCTCACCTCGTGCCGCTTGAACCTTCCAGATTGGAATTGGCTCACTTGGCTCCTTGGGCTTTGAGCGCTGCCATGCGCTTCTTGATGTTCGCCTGATGCTCTTCATAAGTTGAGGCGAAGAGCTGAGATTTGTCCGGCAACGCAACATAGAACAGGTAGCTGTGCTTTGCCGGATTGAGC
>JAYROD010000507.1:0-3801 GCA_041911835.1 Fimbriimonadaceae bacterium
ACCTCCGACCTGTATATCGAAAAGGACTCCTCGGTCAATGAAGAAATAGAGCGTCTGCGACACTCGGCCACACAAGCGCTGCTCGAGCGCAGGGACGTGGTTGTCGTCGCATCCGTGTCTTGCATCTACGGGTTAGGCTCTCCAAGTGAGTACGCCGAGGCGGTTGTGACCTTCGAGCAAGGGGCGACTTTCGACCTGGACGAAGTGCTAAAGAAGCTGATTCAGATGCAGTTCACGCGCAACGAGATGGTGCTGGACCGAGGCACTTTCCGAGTGCGAGGCGATACGCTCGAAATTCAGCCGAAAGACGAAGAGATCGTGACCCGAGTCGAATTCTTCGGCGACACGATCGAGCGGATCCGACTCTTCGATCCGCTCACGCATGAGGTGCTTGATGAGCCATCCAAGCTATCGGTTTTTCCGGCAACACACTATGTCACCCCATGGGAACGCATGGATGAAACGATCGAAGCGATCGAGAAGGAAACTCAAGAGCAGGTTGCCTATTTTCAATCCCAGGGGAAGCTCTTGGAGGCCCAGCGCTTAAGGCAACGGGTCGACTTCGATCTTGAAATGATGCGAGAAGTGGGCTACTGCAACGGCATCGAGAATTACTCCCGCTATTTCGACGGAAGGGCGCCGGGCACGGCCCCTTATACGATGCTCGACTTTTTGCCGAGCGACGCGATCGTCTTCGTCGACGAATCCCACCAAACATTGCCGCAAATTCGGGCGATGTATAACGGTGACAGACAACGCAAATCAGTGCTTGTCGACTATGGCTTTCGGCTTCCATCTGCGCTCGACAATCGCCCGCTGAAATTCGAGGAGTTTCTGGAGCGTGTGGGCCAAGTCATCTTCGTCAGTGCGACGCCCGGACCGTTTGAAGCCGAGCATCAATCGCAAGAAGTCCAGCAAATTATTAGACCTACCTATTTGGTCGACCCGGAAGTTGAAGTGAGACCCACGAAGGGCCAAATCGACGACCTCATTGCAGAGATTCAGAAGCGCATTGCCGTTGGTCAGCGGACGCTAGTCACGACTCTGACCAAGCGTATGGCAGAGGACCTAACATCGTACCTTCAAGATCTTGGAATAAAGGTGAACTATATCCACTCGAATGTTCACTCATTGGACCGGCCCGAGATTCTGAGGGACCTTCGTCTAGGTGTGCACGACGTCGTCGTAGGGGTCAACCTTCTGAGAGAGGGACTTGACCTGCCTGAGGTGTCGCTCGTCGCCATTTTGGATGCCGACAAAGAAGGATTCTTGCGAAGCGACACTTCGCTCATTCAGACAATAGGCCGCGCAGCCCGCCACGTCGACGGTCGCGTCATTCTTTACGCAGATAACATCACTGGCTCGATGGAACGTGCCATCGACGAGACGAATCGGCGGAGGGAAGTGCAGATTTCTTATAACCTCGAGCACAATGTTCAGCCCATGAGCATTGTGAAAGAGGTCCGTGAGACGGTTCGCTCTTACGACGCGGTAGCGGAGGTTGCCGCCCAATACAACGCCGAACTGTCGCAGGAACTGGGCGAGGATGGTATGCCAATCCGCCTAGAAGATATTCCGCTCTTGATCGATTCTCTAGAACGCAAGATGAAGGACTACGCCAAGGCCATGGAATTCGAGAAGGCTGCGGAAGTCCGCGATGAGATCGGGCGACTCAGAAAGTTGTTGGGGACCTCTTCGGGACGTGGCTTGACGGGCGGGCGACGCAGGCGCGCCGGGATGACGCGCTAGCCGCTTCTGAACCGTCTCTGCATTATGGCCACACGGCACACCATCGTTCACGTGGACTCCCGAAACTTGGATAGGATTGCCGACGGGTCAGTGCAGCTTATTGTAACGAGCCCTCCCTATTGGCAGCTCAAGGACTATGGCGATGAGCGCCAGATCGGATTTCATGAGAGCTATGAGGACTACATCAACTCCCTGAACCGTGTGTGGCGCGAGTGCTATCGAGCGCTAAGTAGTGGATGCCGAATGTGCATCAACGTTGGCGATCAGTTCGCTCGGGCCGTCTACTATGGACGGTATAAAGTCATTCCCATTCAGGCAGAGATTATTCGATATTGCGAATCGCTCTCATTCGACTTCATGGGTTCGATCATCTGGCAAAAAGTGACGACCACAAATACCACGGGAGGGGCGACGATCATGGGCTCTTTTCCCTATCCGAGAAATGGGATTGTGAAGATCGATTATGAGCACATCCTATTATTTAAGAAGCTTGGAAAAGCCCCAGCGCCAGCGGCCGATCAAAAACAAAAGTCGAGACTGACGATCGACGAATGGAATGAGTACTTTGCGGGCCACTGGAAAGTGCCAGGTGTGCGGCAGACGGAGCATATCGCCGCCTTTCCCCTTGAGATTCCTCGAAGGCTGATCCGCATGTTTTCGTTCGCCGGGGAGACGGTGTTCGACCCGTTTTTGGGAAGCGGGACGAGTTCGCTCGCTGCCGCAGAACTCGACCGCAATTCGATCGGTTACGAACTCGAGCTGAGCAACATAGAGACCGCCGCTAATCGCCTGAAGGAGTTCGAGTGCGTGGTGCTCGATCAGGCCGTGGCGCCAGTGGTTGATGCCGAGGAAGCAAAATTCACGGATCCACACGGACTCGACAAGCTCGTCGACCCCCATCGGGTGCAATTTGGATCAAGAATCAGCGCCAGCTAAACGAGGTCGGCCGCTTTCTTTCCAACTTGGATCGCTTCGATCGTGTTTCCATCCGGATCGGAGAAATCGAGCACGACCCCGCTTGGGATGTCGTGATAGTCCCCGTAAATCGGGGCCCCGTAGTCCTCCAGGGCTTTGCGCAGCCCTTGAATGTCGTTGGTTCTCAACCCTAGAAACCAACCCTTGCGGTATTCCCCCAGGGGCTCTGAGGCTCCCTCCAACTTCGAGTGAAGCGCGATTTTTCCATTGCCGAGGTCGAATTCCGACCAATGGCTGCTGACCATTGCTGCGTTAAGACCAAGCACTTCGCGATAAAAGTAGACTGCCACATCCATATCGGTCACTTGGCACCATATTGTATGAAGGCCGTTCACCATGCGGCATTTTTACCCCCGCGAATCGTGAAAAGAGACAAAATAATCCTATGAAGGCTGTATTTAGCTTGCTAATCGCGGTAATCGCGAGCCAGGTCCCGACTTTGCGCGATATGGAGGAGCGGCTGGTCAGGAGCGGCTACTCCGAGACGCTGGACAATGCCTACTGGGCCGTCGATCAAGGCGAGAAGATCGTTCCGACGCTCGAAAGGCTGCTGAAGAACAAGCAGAGATATCGAAACGAGTTGGGCGGAGCGACTGGCGCGTTCCCGTTCAACGTCTATTGGGCGCTCGCGCACATACCTTCGGAAAAGGCGCTGCTCGTGTTGGAACGCCAATCCGACCCCGAGGAGAGGATGGTACGCCAGCTCGCGATCAAAGGATTCGAGCTCCGCCGGAAGATGAAAGGTCAAAAGTACGGCGTGACCGGGGAAGGGCAGAAGCTCCTGGCTGGATCGTCTGAAAGATCCAAGCTGTTAGCCAATCTGCCGACTGGGACCGCCGTCAAAATTCTTCGTGAAATGATCCGGAACGAGAAGGAAATGGGAGCGCGAGGCGGGCCCGCGACCTTCGACTACGTTCAGGTGATCGCAACCAAAGCGAAGGGATACATACAGCGTGCAGGGGACGACTTCAGTCCGTTCTTCTGATCTTCCGCACCAACCAGAACCATGAGGTCGTCTTGTTAGCGTGAATCCAGGCGCCACTTCCGAATCAGGATATTTGCTCCAGGGCGCCACCT
>JAYROD010000508.1:0-7263 GCA_041911835.1 Fimbriimonadaceae bacterium
TGGATGCGACTCATCGATCGGGACATATTGCGGTTCACCAAAAATAGCGGCGGTCGAGCTGAATATGAGCTTGTTCAGCCCTCGATGGCGCATAGCATCCAGAAGATTGAGCACTCCAACAAAGTTGTTCCAGTAGTACTCCGATGGGTTCTTAACACTTTCACCCACCATGATGTACGCGCCGAAATGCATTACCAAATCGAAGCGGTAGCTTTTGAGCGCATTCTCGATATCGGTGGAAGCCCTGAGGTCTCCCTGGATAATCGGTGCATTTCCAACGGCCTCCCGATGCCCATTCTCAAAGTTGTCGAACACGACGTAGGGCTCACCGACTTCTTGTAGGAGCTTCGCCATGTGCGAGCCGATGTAGCCTGCGCCACCGATGACTAGGATCATGCGCAGAATGATACGCCAAAGCCGCCACTGCGCGCGTTCAATCGGAAAGCAAGGCCCTACTTGAGGTGGATTCCGAAGCCGACTCTTCGATCAGCATCCGTGCAGCGACGGAAATCGGTTCCTTTTCCATCGAACTGATCTTAAGCGAAAGGATGTAGTCCAAAAGCTGAATGTAGTCGATGGGCAGATGGTAGAGAAATCGGCTGGCGGGCAGTCCGTGGGATTGTTGCGCGATCACCCGGAGGCGATGGAGCGCGGAATGCTTGAGCGCCCCAAGAGTCGACAGCAGCTCTTTTATCGATGCGCGGAACTTTGCGAAGTCGCCGTCCACGGTTTGACGAAGTGTCACTGTCTGCCTCAAAATGCCCCTCACGGAGCGAAGGACCTCGATGCTTTCGCCATCAAACATCTCAGGGTGCGGCAAGGATGCTTCCACCGGCTTCTTGAGCATGTGCACCGCGAAATTGAGCGCGGAGGTGAGAAGTTCCCGTTGCTCGGAGTTCAGTGCTGTCGGGTTGAGAAGCCAGGCGGGTACCAGTTGCTTGACCAGGTCAAGATACGTCATCCCGTGATCAGTTTCCATGCGGGATGCCGCCAGGACGACTCGCTCCCTACTGAGAGCAATATCGGCATGGGGCCGCTCTAGAAGCATCGACCGCACCATAGGGCCCGGGAACGACTCGATGACCCGATAGCTGATATCCCGATTCACCTTCACCTGTCCATAGGCGAGCGGAATCACGTCCCGACCCTCGAAAAAGCGCTTGCCCAATCCCAGCGAAACATGAAAACTGCCCGATCGCGGTTCCATATAAGCTTTCCCAAAGGGCTCTGCATCGACATCGAAAACCTTCCATCGGGCAGCGCATTCAATTTTGTAATTCAGTTTTCCTTGGAGCTGATCGACAGGTATTTCGCTCTGATGTCCACACCTGTCGCAGGAGCAACGCAGGAAATCGTGACCAATGACTTCGATCGTCGTAGAGTCGAGATAGCCGCACACCGGACAGAGGACGTAATACAGGCGCTCTGGCTGATATCCATCGAATTCTTCCGCGCAGTAAGCGGTCATCTCGCCGGCGCGCTGCAGAGTCTGCGTTACGAAGGAGCGATAGATTCCTCTTCGGTAAAGATCCGAGGTATTGATCAGGGTCGGATGGCAGCCCAGACGATGCAACCGATCCATGAGGGCCTTTTCGAAATGGCGTGAAAGCGATTCGTGACATCCAAAAGGATCCGGAATACTGCAAATGGGCTTCCCGCAATAGGGCTTGAATTGCTCTACAGCCGCCGGATCCTTATTGACGGCGACACGCAATTGGGCCTCGCTGAGAGGATCCAAGTTGTCGTTGAAAAGCAACAGGTGGACGACGTGACCAACTCGCCTGAGAGAATCGGCCACTTCAGAGGCGACCAAGAACTCTCGCAGATTTCGCTCGTCGCCTAAAGATCCACAACTGGTGCCGGCAGCGATGGTGACGACATCTTTGTCCTCGAGCTGGTTAACAACGTCCATCCATGAAGCGGAGCTAGCCACGGTTTCATGGTTAGCTTACAACTTCTTTTCCCAGAATCCCAGGAATCGGTCTCTGCTCATTGTGCAATCGGGCACAATTTACAGGGGAACTAAGCTGCCTTCTTTCGTTCGGCAGTGGCTTCTTCGCCTTCGATCAATTCCAGCGTGCGGCGCTTTTGGACCGCGGTGATAAACGCTTGGGCGATCTCCGGATCGAACTGAGTCCCAATGTTTGCACGGATTTCTTCGACAGCGACAGTCCAATCCATCCCTTTGCGATACGGTCGGTCCGTCGTCATTGCGCTGAAGGCATCGGGCACAGCGAGCAAGCGCCCGAGAAAAGGAATGTTGTCCGCTGCGAGCTGGTCGGGGTATCCCTGCCCGTCCCATCGCTCGTGGTGCGATCGAACCGCGTCGACGATGCTTTCCATCCCCGGAATAGCTGAGACGATCAGTTCTCCCAATCGAGGGTGGCGTTTCATGACCTCATATTCTTCCGGGGTCAACCGGCCGGGCTTTCGCAAAATGTCATCCGGAACCCCGATTTTGCCCACGTCGTGGAGCAAGCCTGCGATTCTGATGACCCGCATGGATTCTTCCGACAGGCCCAGTTCTTCGGAGATCCATAGGGCGTACTCTGTGACGTCCTCCGAGTGCTTTCGCGTGTAGCGGTCCTTATTGTCGACAGCGGTAACCAATGCGTCGAGGATTTCGAACGAGCTTTCCGCCTTCAGTTCCCGATTCTCTTGCTGGGTATCGCTCGACCGGACGATGCCGCTGTCGGACCCCTTGGCATGATACATATTGGCGTCTGCGATGGTCAGCACTTCGTGCCGACTCGATCCGTCCACCGGATAGGCGCCGAGACCGAAGCTCAAACTCACCGGAATCGTCCGTTCGTCCTGGCCCTTACAGAAGCCGGCTTCATTGAGTCTCTTCTGAACCCGTTCGGCGACTTCATGTGCATCAGCCAAGTCGGTATCCGGCATAACGACGAGGAACTCGTCGCCACCGAAACGCCCGAGGATGTCCGTGCTGCGACACTCTTCGGTCAACGCCTTGGCCACTTCCTTTAGAACTTGATCGCCCACGAAATGTCCGTATGTATCATTGAACAGCTTGAAGTTGTTCATGTCGGTCATCATCACGGACAGCGGCTTGTTTAGAGTCACCGAACGGCGGAATGCAACGTCGAGCCGCTGGTGGATCGCACGGTGGTTGAGCAGGTTCGTCACCGGATCCCGGTCCGCTGCGGCGAGGGCCGCGCTGTGCTGCCGAGCGTGTTCGATGGCGGTGCCGACTTCGATTCCGATGCTCTCAAGCAAGTCGAAATCTCCTTCTGCAAATGTCCCGGAATGTCGGAGCACGCCGATCGTCCCGACCGTTTCGAGGTGCCAATTAAGAGGAGCCGACAAGAAAACCCATTGCTCTTTGACCGACTTGGGATCAAATGGCAAACTCATCATCTGGGGCGATCGCCCGAATGTCTGTTGAGCCAGGAAGTCCATTACATCGGGATGGTCTTCGAGACCCTGCTCCCAGGCCAGTTTTGAATCGGTCTCACCGGTGAGGGCCTGCTCTTCAGAAAGCCAAATGACGACACCGTCTGCTCGCAGCGCCTTAAGCGTGTGCCCAGCGGCTTCGGAAAGTACCTTTTCGACGCTCAGTGTGCCGTTTACGGCCTTCGTAAGCTGCTGCAGTGCGCTGAGCTGCTCGGTTCGCCGCTCAACGATCTGTTCGAGATTCTCGTTCAGTGCGTTCATCTTACGGTTGAGGCTGAAGTTCTCCATGATCACGAAAATCTGCCGGGCGATGATCAGGAAGAAGATGACGAGCGCCTGAACGTAAACCGACGGACTGATAACACCGTTCTTGACGATGTCGTCCCCGATAATGAAGCCCAAGGAGAGGACCACCGCGGCGTAGGGTGCGATGATTCGCGTAAATGCCACCCAAGGTTTCTGTCGAAGGCTGGTCTCTGAATTGCTGACGGTCTTCAGCGGCCACCAGAGTCTCGCCAAAGCGGCGAATCCCATCGTGAGGTACCCGAAAGACCAGCCCCAGTCGGCCCAGCTTCCCGTCTCGTAGTTGCCGTTGTTGGTCATGTACAGGAAGACCGTGTCGGAGAAGGCGATAAGGATGGTCCCGATGCCTACCATGACGAGCGATCTACGCATATTGCGGTTGCCACTGCTCGAGCTCATGGCGACGATAGCGGCAAAGAGGATCGCGAAGTCGCCCAGGGGATAGCCCGCGCTGATAAGCTTTCCGACCGCCGATTGCTCGGCATCCGCCCAGATTTTCTCAATGATAAAGTGCCAGCTAAAGAAACCGAATGCGCTTGCGGCGATCGCGCTATCCAAGAACAGCCGAGCCCTGCCAGCCATATGCGAACTGGTCATCAGCAGCACCACGCCTGGAAGCAGGAAGAGATAGGATCCTAGGTAACCGGCATCCGGCCACCCCGGGAATGGGACTTCCTGGCCCATGACCGTCTCGATGACTGTCCAAGTCGCTTGACCCGCGAAAAAAGAAAGACACCCCAATCCGATCAGCAGCCAACCGGCACGATGCACTTTGTTCTTGATCTTGCCTTTCGCGAACAGCCAGAAACAGTACAGGCTGGCAAAGAAAGGCGGAATTGCCTGGTAGGTGTTAAAGAAGCCGTGGTAGAAATCTTTTGAACCTGGTCGAGCAATCAACATCAGGATGAAGACGCCCGCGTATAGCGCGCTAAGCCCAAGAATTACGCGCTGAAGTGTGTTGAGTTTTCGCCAGTTCATTGTCTGCCCACCATAGGGATGCTCCACTGGATTCGGCCATGCCAACGCGCAGGAGCCCCTATTGAAGGCCATTCCATGAAAAAGGAGCCTGATCACACAGGTAAGCGCAAAATTGCTAGCTGGATGCTTGAACTTTCCCAAATACGGTTTCCTGCCCCGAATTTGGTTGCCGGGCCGTCCCTTGCAATGGAACTCAATGGGAATCGTTCTCGGCCTCGCGGCGGCCCTCTGCTGGGGTGCGGGTGATCTATTCGTCACATTTTTGGCTCGGGCCGTTGGCACACCCAAAGCGCTCCTCACTATTCAGGCATACAGCCTTCTCTGCTGGCTGCTCATTCTTGCTTTCATGTGGCAGGCGCCAAGCGCGTCCCTCGGGACCTGGGGCTATGTTGCGCTCTGCGGCCTGCTCCACGTCGCCGGGCTGGTTTTCACCTATCGCGCGTTCGAAATTGGGACTCTCTCCATCGTTTCGCCTTTCGCGTCCAGCTTTGCCATTGTCACCGCGCTCTGCGCATTCTTGGCCGGGGAGCGCCTGGGCATTGTGGCGCTCGGCGGAGCAGCGCTTCTCATCCTGGGTGTGATTATTGTCACCGGCTCTTCGCCGGGTGGCGAGAGCCGTACGCTTCGAGGCGTGCCGGAAGCCATCGGAAGCGCGATTTCGTTTGGAATTATGTTCTGGCTGGCCGACTTCGTTAAGCCAAGCTTGGGGCCAGTTTGGCCGCTGATAGCACTCAAGCTGTGTGCCTTGAGTTACGCTGCGGTCGTAGTCTGGGCAACTCGAAAATCCTCGACACCGCCCGAAGAGTCGCACCCTCCCATCAAGTTGGCGCTGGTAGGCATCCTCGCCGCCCTTGCCGACACGCTGGCCTGGCTGGCGTTCCTCTATGGGACCGCGAGGTCCTACACGACCGTCGTCACGGCCCTTGCCTCGCTATTCAGCGCATTCACGGTGTTCTTGGCTTGGATTTTCCTGAAAGAGCGGCTCAACGGCAAGCAATGGGTTGGTGTGTCGATTGTGCTGCTTGGGGTCCTGTTGGTGAGCCTATGAGCCCATCTCGCCCCATCCGCCTGCCTCCGGTCGGAGCGGACTGGCCCATGCCTAGCCGTATCTGGGGCGCTCACGCCGGCACGGGCGAAATCGCCATTAGCCGGTCTCCTCTAAACGGCGAACCTGTTCAAAGGGTTCAAATGCTTAGTTCCTACGAGCTTGACACGATCTGCCAGTACCCCTTTCAAACCAGGGCGATTCGTGGCAGTGAGCTCTCGGAATTGGGAAGCCGGGTCTGCGATGCGCTCATGCGCCTTGAAACTGAATTCTTTGCGGCAATGCGCCTCGAGACGGGCTTTTCCTTTTACGATTGCCGCGAGATGCTCGCCGGGGCCATCCAATTGGCTTCGGACGTCGAGCGGATCGTGACGAGTTCAGACGCTGGGGATACCTACCAGGAGTACGAGGTTTGCGGCCGAATAAGGCGGATTTCTCTGACACGCGAACCGTGGAACACCGTCGCCCTGATTCTTCCGCAAAATGCGTTCCTCATCATCGCCCTGACGGGCCTGTTCAACGCAGTTGCGGCGGGTTCCCGCGTTGTGCTGCGAGCCCCCCTGCAATCGGCCCGTTCGGCTTGTCTTCTTACCAGACTCCTCGAACTTGCCGAGTTCCCGGAGGATCGCGTCAGCGTCGTGCTCGCGCCCTCGCTATCGTTCTGCGAGGCGATCTACCGATCTCCGCACGAAGTAATCCTCCACTACATGGGTAGCTCTCGGCATGCGGGCCGGCTCATGCAAGAGTGCTTCGAAAACGGCACTCCGCTCATAGTAGACGGCGAGGGGAACGGATGGGCCTATGTCGGCGAATCCTTCGATCCCACCTCGGCAGCCAAGATTCTCTCCCGAGCAGCGCTCAGATACGCCGGCCAAACGTGCACATCGATCAACGGCGCTCTGATTCATCCTGCCGCCTACGGGCTTGTTCGTGCAGAGCTCAAACGGAGGTTCGAAGAGAGCAGCCTGATGCCTCTTCTCGATCCTGGACAGGCCGACTGGTGTCTCGAACGAGTGAGACTCTCTTCTGGGTCGGTTATCGCCGGTGGACGCTGCATCGAGCGGAAATTAGAGCCTACGTTGGTCGAATCGCCCCGCAACGACAGCCAGTTGGTTCGCGAAGGCGTGTTTGGACCGGTGCTTTGGATCAGTCAAGGAGACATCTGCCAGTTCGAAAACCTATGGAGAACAAATCGATATCCACTGTGCGCCGCGGTTCTGAGTCATTCTGACGGGGAGCAGTCGCAGGCCCGACGACTGAAGGGGCTCGCTCGGCTGACCATCAACGGTGACTCGAGCGTCGAAAACGTCTTTGAGCCTTGGGGAGGCTATCCGATGAGTGGAGTGAATGCCGTTGGGCCCTGGATTGAGAAGTATATGCGAACGACCCAGATCGACGAGCCGACGTAACACTCAAAGGGTATCCTCAACCCCGCTCTGGGCGAGTGGCGAAATTGGTAGACGCGCTGGATTTAGGTTCCAGTCCTTCACCGGGTGAGGGTTCGAGTCCCTCCTTGCCCACCA
>JAYROD010000509.1:0-2546 GCA_041911835.1 Fimbriimonadaceae bacterium
CCCACCAGTCCGCGAAGAAGGTCCCGTGCTGAGGGATTATGCGCGACGAACTCATTTGCTTCGTCATATGTGAGAATGAGGTTCCCGCCATCCCGAGCCATACTTCCGGAAACCATTGGGTCTAGCTCAAGAGACAGTGGCTTGCTTCTCGCTTCCACATAAACTTCCGGCCCGGAGATGAGATAGGGGGAGATCGATTCTACCTCTCTCTTTATCTCTCCTTCGTACAACTCGCATCGACCTGGCTTAGACAGGCCCACGCCGATGATTACACATTGCACAACGGCGTTGTTGGATGCGTTGTTTCTCCACTTGAAGCCTCGATGTGCGAAAATGATATGGCAGCCAGCATCATAGAGTCGAGACCACAGATGTGCGACTTGCTCCCCCTCACTGATCGAACTAGTCGAAACAAATGCAAAAGTCGCATCGCAATATTTTGCGAACGCTGCTGCTTTCAAATACCATGCGGCGACATAATCACAGTCCTTAAAGTCATTCCCGCCGCCAAAGACGAATGACATATCTTCCTTTTGTGCCTTATTTTGCTTTCTTGCCCCCTTAAACTGCGGGTTTCCGCAGATGTACGTTTCACCCCCCTCGTTCTCAAAATCGATCTGAGGCTGATCAAGCGGCGAATGAAACAGGTCTTCCGCATGATGCTTCACCCCGGTCCCGGTAGGCGGGCAAATGCTCAACCAGTCGAGACGCAGGGCGTTGCCGCAAGTGATCCAGTTTTCGGCGTCCAGCGGCAGAAAATCCCGTAGGGCCTCCTTCTGACCGCGATAGAGTACGTCGCCCTGGTATTCGGCGATGATGAGGGCGAGGCGCGCGATCTCCGCTGGAAAGTCACGCAGCTCGATCCCACGGAAGTTAGTCAGGGGGATTTCGCTACGCCGATCCGGTTCACCGCGCCGCCGATTGATCTCGGCTTCGATCTCCCGCATTTGCTTGTAAGCGATGACCAGAAAGTTGCCGGAGCCGCAGGCCGGATCGAAGACTCTAATCCGCGACATTCGCTTGCGCAGGTTCAGCAGCATCCGAGGATTGTCGTCGGCCTCATCAAGCCGTACGCGCAGGTCGCCGAGGAATAGAGGATTGAGGACCTTCAAGATGTTCGGGACGCTCGTGTAGTGCATCCCGAGCGCGCCGCGTTCCTCGTCCTCCGCCACGGCCTGAATCATCGACCCAAAGATGTCGGGGTTGATCTTGGTCCAATCGAGATTGCCGATATGGAGAAGGTAGGCGCGCGCGATGCGGCTGAAACGCGGCACTTCCATGCTGCCGGAGAAGAGACCGCCGTTCACGTAGGGGAACTGGTCGGCCCACCGAGGGATCCCTGCCGCCGTGCGCTCCGGCCCCTTCATATTCATGGCGATGAATATCGTACCAATCACCTCATGGGTGTTGGACGAGTCCTTGGCGCTCATCTGCTCGACGGTGGCGGTGAAGCGCCGCGTACCGCCGAAGATGTCGGTGTCTTCGGCGAAGAAGCAGAAAATCAGCCGCGCCATGAAGTGATTCATGTCGGGGCGGCGCTCGGCCGTCCCCCATTTGGGATTGTCCTTCAGAAGCTCGACGTAGAGTCGGTTCAGTCGGCTGGTGGCACGGATGTCAAAGGAGCTGTCGCGGAGCTGCTTGACGGTGGTGATGCCGGCAAGCGGCAGGAAAAAGCCAAAATGGTCGGGGAAGTCGGCGTAGGTGCAGGCTACCGTCTCGCCCGATGCCAAGTCCTCGGCTTCGAACGTATCCCCATCGGTCGCCAGAACGAATTTGGCCTTGGCCCTCGCCGTCGCCGGGCTGGCCTTAAGCGCGGCAAGCGTCTTCGTAACCTCGCCAGGGGCAACGACCGCGATGTGGATGTTGTTGGTCTGAAGGACGCCGCCCAGATCGGACTTGTTCGACTCACCCTTGCGCAGGCGCTTGAGGGTCGTTTCCTTGTTTCCGAAGGCTTGCAGGAAGGCGAGTGGAAACTCCTCGGCGTCGAATGGCTGTTCGGCGAGCTTGGATATGGCCTCTTCAATCTCGACGGCGTTCATCGTTCCCCCGGGCCTTCCGAGGTCTTTAACCGGAACGGCTCGACATTGATCTGCTCGGCCCGGCGCATGACCTGGGCCAGTTCATAATCGAGTTGTCGGAGCAGCCATTCGCGGGCTGGTGTGCCGAACGCCTTTTCCAACCGAACGGCCATCTCTGGCGAGATACCGGACCGAGCGTTCAGCAAGTTGCTGAGGGTCTGCCGATCGACGCCGAGAATTCGGGCGGCGTCTGTTACGCTCAGCCCATTCCCTTCAACGCAATTCTGTCGGACCGTCGTGCCAGGGTGCATCGCATTTCGATCGTGAGGATCTGCCCGCGATCGAGGCTATAGTGATAATCGACACTCGACAAGTTGTCTCACTTTGACGTCCGGACGGGAATCGAATCTTCGCGGTGGACACCATGTGGACACCAAGCCCAAAGCGAGAAAGGCCGCCCTACGGCGGCCTTCTCATAACGCTCTGATTTCCCTAGGGAAATTTGGAGCGGGCGAAGGGATTCGAACC
>JAYROD010000510.1:0-4426 GCA_041911835.1 Fimbriimonadaceae bacterium
ACGACTGGAAAGGCGAAGACCCCAGGCGCCGTTGGCCAAACCATCGAAGTGCAGACGGACGCCGGCGCAACGTTTACTGGCACCGTGCTCGAGAACGGCATGGTGGAGGTGAGATTGTGAACCGATATTGGATAGCGTGCGCAGCGCTTTTCCTTGCTGCATCGACAGCCTCCAAGGCTCAACCGATCGACAAGGGAGACAATGGTCAGAACCCTGGTTCTCTATGGTCGGATCGTTACGTCAACCCATTAACCGATAAAGTCGCACGACAAGTTGGCGACATCTTAACGATTATTATCAGCGAAAGCTCGGCGGCTACTTTCGGAGCGGACACAACTGCTTCGAAGAACGATGGCACCTTCATCGATAAAGCACTTGGACCGATTATCGAAAGGCTGATCAGTGCAGCTTCGGACGGGGCCACTAGCAAGGTCGACGGTAAGGGCCAGACGTCCCAAACCGGCAAGATGGCAGCGAAGATCACCGCCGTCGTGAAGCAGGTTTTGCCCAACGGCACCTTGGTAGTCGAAGGGGCGAAGAGCCTTACTTACAACAAAGAAGTTCAGAACTTTAGAATTACCGGAATCGTTCGGCGCGAAGACATCTTGCCAAACAACACCGTGCGAAGTGAGCAAATCGCCGAAGCCATCATCGCTCTGAATGGCAAGGGAATGATCGCTGATCGACAGCGAAGAGGCATTCTAACCCGACTCCTGGACTGGCTCTTCTAAGGATCCAATCATGAAACTCTTCTTAACGATTATTGCGTTCACCATCGCGGGAATTCTGACGGCGCAGCCGGTTCAGAACGACGCTCCAAAACCATCGAAGCCCGACCCCAAAGCTGACCTGGCCAAGTGGCAGAAGCAAAGGGCGGAGAGTCCCGGTTTCGTTGCGGCAGAGAAGACGGAAGCATCTGGAATCGAAGTTCGGATCAAGGATATCGCGAGATTTCGAGGTGTGCGAGGGAACCAGCTCGTCGGATACGGCCTTGTCATTGGTCTTGAGGGCACCGGCGACAGCAAGAAAACTCCCTTTACGGCGACTCTTCTCGCAAATGCGCTGAAGGACTTCGGAACCATTGTCGACCAGACGCAGATGAATCCGAAGAACATCGCCGCCGTGGCGATTACCGCCGAATTGCCGCCGTTCGCGTCTCCGGGCAACCCATTGGACGTGACGGTGCAGTCGATTGGCGATGCGAAAAGCCTTCAAGGCGGCTACTTGCTGCAAGCGCCCCTTTATGGCCCCGTGGATAAGGTCAAAGCGATGGCGGTAGCGCAGGGAGCCGTGAGTATCGGTGGGTTCAATTTCGGCAGCAACGGGAGTTCTGTTCAGAAGAATTTCACGACAGTAGGCAGAGTCCCGGGTGGCGCTTTCGTCGAAGCAACCGTGCCAACGCAGGTGCTCTTCGATGGACACCTTTATCTCGAACTCGACGATGCGGATCTGACCACTGCCAAGCGAATCGCCGAAGAACTGCTGAAGAGGTTTCCTCAGCTCGCTCCCCGCGCCATCGATGGCGGAACCATCGAGCTTCGCTTACCGACCGGAGCCTCTCCCGTTGAGACGATGAGCCAGGTCGAATTGACCACCGTTTATGCCGACATCGAGGCCCTGGTCGTGGTCAATGAGCGCACAGGCACGATCGCGATGGGCGGAAACGTTCGACTTGGTCCGGCGGTCGTCGCACATGGCGGCCTGCAAGTCACCATTCAACAAGATTTGATTGTCAGCCAGCCATCGCCACTCTCCAAAACTGGAGAGACGGTCGTGGTGCCAGAAACCACTGTAGCGGCGGAGGAGCAGCGCGCACAAGTCGCGCTGATCCCTCCGAACACATCCGTGAACGACCTAGCAAAGATCTTCCAAGCGATGAAAGTGAGTCCGCGAGACATTATCGCGATTCTACAAGCGCTTAAGGAACAAGGATCACTTAAAGCAAGGATCAAGGTGCAATGACAAAAATCGCACAATCCGCATCCCTCTTATCAAGCTACTTCACGCCTAGATCGAACAACGATTCAACGGCCAGTAAGGCGAGCAAGAGAACAGGCCACCTCGGCCCGTTGCCTGCTCAGCCTGTGAAGAAGACCGGCTCCGCACACGACGACGATCCGTCGGGGATCGACGAACTCTTGAAGGCTAAAGCCAGTGCCCGCCAGGCTCGGCCGCCGATCAAGGGTGGAAGAAATCCCATTCCGTTGCCGGTCATTCCGAACCCAACCGCCTCAGCCCACGACTCGGGTGGCGACGCTCACGACACGTCGTTCGGCGTCCAGAGCGGCACATCCGTGGATTCGAAAATCTCCGCGAACAAGAGCGCCGAACTGGCCAAGCTCAAAGAGGCTTCTGGACAGGTCGAAGGACTCTTCGTCAAGCAGCTCATCCAAAAGATGCAGCAGAGCGTGCCGAACGCCGACTCCGCAGGTCCTTACGCAGACCTCGCCAACGACATGATGGCGCAGGCGATCTCGGATTCCGTCGGCAAGAGTGGCGGTCTCGGGATCTCCAAGGTGCTCTACGACAATCTCTCCAAAGCGCTGGTTGCCCAAGAATCGGCTCGACAGGCTACGGAGACGACCTCGATCAATCTGGCGAGCTAGACATGATGAAGACCCGAGATCTCCAGCAGCATTGGTGGGACTGGCTTGGAACTTCCGAGCGGCTCCTGCGATCCCTTTACGAGCAAACCGCCGCATTGACGCTTCGCGATGTCGAACGTGTCGAGCGGATCCAGCCCGAGTTGGACTCTTTGCTCGAGAAAATGAAGACGATCGATGAACAAGCCACGGCGTCGGCCCGGAAGCTGGCCGAGGAAATGGGGACCGACCCAAATCTTCGAAGCTTGGTTGGCGCGCTCGAAAAAGCCGAAGCGCAGCAAGTTCAATCGATTGCCAATCGGGTGATGGTCGCCGCACGAAATGTGCAGGCCGTCCTCGACAGCAATCGAGCATTGATCGAGAACGAACTCACCTATACGGCGGGAACGCTGGCGCTCATCGCCCGCGCTTCGTCCGAGCATGGGGGATCGTTCGGGTCCAGTTCGCGAGCGGCCGTGCTCGTCAATCAGGTCGCTTAAGAGGAGCATCATGCCCGGAGCCTTTCACGGAATCAATTTGGCAAGTACGGCGCTCCGAGCGTTCCAAAGAGCGCTCGATACCTCCGGCCATAACATCGCGAACGTCAATACTCCTGGCTACTCGCGCCAGGCGGTCGACCTTTCGTCACTTGGCGGAATTCCGGTCTATGACGTGACCGGCCAGCACATGGTCGGACAAGGGGTCACGATTGGCTCCGTGAATCGTATCCGGGACATGTTCCTCGATGCCCGAATGAGGCAAGCGCAAGGCGATGCCAATCGCTTCCAGAACTTGTCTGCGAATTTGTCCCAGGTCGAGGGCCTCTTCAACGAGCCCGGTTCAAACGGAATTGCCACAGCGCTCGATCAGTTCTTCAATGCTTGGTCGGGTCTTTCGTCCAATCCTGGCGATCCTGCGATGCGCCTTCAGGTGAGATCGGCAGGACAAGTCCTGACTGATCGTGTGCGAGGAACATATTCCAACCTGAAGGATTATCAAGGACAACTCAACACCCAGGTCGTACAAACGATTTCGAGGATCAACGAACTCGCAGGGAAGATCGCGGCGCTCAATAAGGGAATTCGTGAGGCGACTGCCGGAAACGGCACCCCGAATGATCTGTTGGATCAGCGCGACGCAGCCCTCCAGGAATTGAGCGGGCTCATCAACGTAACGACCTCGATCGCCTCGGACGGGACGATGACGGTCAGCGCAACGCAGTTCACCTTGGTGGACTCAGGAGGCGCGCGGACGTATCCATTGCAGTTCGATGCGACGGCGCAGACCGTCACGAATGGGACCAGCACATTCGACGTGCGATCGGGGCGGCTATTAGGGCTGTTCCAGTCGCTGCAAGCGACGAACCAGGCGATGGCCAAGCTCGATACCCTGGCAAACACGCTCAGGACGCAGATCAATACGCTGCACCAAAGCGGCGTGGCAGCGAACGGTAGCACGAACGTGATGTTCTTCAACGACCCCGGATTGCCGGGGCCGCAGACGGGAGCAATCGACTTCAACCTGAGTGCGGCCGTTCAAAGCAGTGCGGACAACATTGCCAGCGGAACTTCAGGTAACGCCGGAGATGGTGGGCTCGCCCTCAGCCTTTCGAACGCCCGATCATCGGCGCAGGCTGCGATGGGCAATAAGACCTTTCAGGATTTCTATAAGGACACGGTGTCGCAAATCGCCCAGGATGCGGCCTATTTCGATTCGTCCTCGAAGACCCAGCAGGCGATCATCGCCCAGGTCGCAAACCAGCAGCAAAGCGTAGCGGGAGTCTCGATCGATGACGAAATGGCAAACATGATGCAGTTCCAGCGAAGCTATGAGGCGGCGGCGAA
>JAYROD010000511.1:0-3841 GCA_041911835.1 Fimbriimonadaceae bacterium
CGGCAGAAGATCGGCGGTTCTATGATCACAATGGCGTCGATCTCTGGGCGGTCGGTAGGCAATTGCTTACCAACGCTCGAGAAGGTCGCGTCGCAGGAGGAGCCAGCACGCTGACGATGCAGCTCGCCAAGCGGGTGTATACGAGTCCGGAGAAAAGTTTCCGCCGGAAACTGGATGACATGGCTCTCGCAGTCGAGATGGAGCGCGAACTCACCAAAGATCAGATCCTCGAGCTCTATCTAAATCAGGTTTTCTATGGCTCCGGAGCCTTTGGCATCAAAGCCGCTGCAGACATCTACTTCGGAAAGCCGCTCGACCGGCTGACGGTCGCCGAAGCCGCGATGCTCGCTCGCTGTGTCAGGCGCCCTAGCCAGGAGAACCCGTTTACGGATTTGCAGAAGGCCATCGACAACCGCAACGTCGTGCTGGGAACGATGCTCGAGGAGAAGATGATCACTCCCGAGGAGTACAACCACGCGACGAAGGAGCCGGTTCACCTCAGAAAGAAGATTAAACGAACGATTTCCGGATTCAAGACGGCCCCATACTTTGTCGACTACGTGCTCGACACGCTGCATGATGAGCTGCCCGGCGTCGATCTTTCTGCAGGCGGGTATCGCATCGAAACCACCTTGGATTCGCGGATGCAGGATCTTGCCGAAAAGCAAGTCAAAGAGTTGGTGCGACAGCATCGCGATGAAAGGGTTAACACGGCCGCGTTCCTACTCTGCGATCGGGACGGCAGGATTCTGGCCATGGTGGGTGGCGTCGACTATAACCGGAATCAGTGGAATGCCGCCGCGCAAGGGAGACGTCAGCCGGGCTCTTCGTTCAAGCCATTCATTTATTCCGCTGCTTTCGAACTCGGCGAATTGGACCCGAATGACTCTCTTTCCAACGAGCGGTACTACCTTCGTGACGCCAGTGGGCGGGTCGTTTGGGAGCCCAAAAACTCATCGGGTCGATATGGAGGCTCAGTTTCAGTGCGTACGGCGCTGACGATGTCGATGAACCTCCCAGCGGTCCGAGTCATGGAAAAGGTCGGGCCGAACACTGCGGTGAGTTTCTGCAAACGCGTTTTTGGGTTCACCTCCCCGTTGGAACCTTACATGTCCATGGTCCTTGGGTCGGAGGATGTCTCCATGATGGAGATGGCTCAAGGATACAGCGTGTTTATGCTTGGGGGAGATCGCTTTAAGCCTTTTGCCGTCCGATCGGTCACGGGACCTGACGGCAACATCGTTAAATCGAACGAGCCTGAAATTACGCGTGGAGTGCTCAGCGCCTCGACGGCGCAAACCATGGATGGGCTGCTCAGAGCGGTGGTAACCAGCGGTACGGCCACCCGTGCCAGGGGCGTGGCCAATGCCCGCGGTAAGACCGGTACGACGAGCGACAACAAGGACGCATGGTTCATCGGATATACGGATGAACTGATCGGCGTTGGTTGGATCGCCGACGAGTTGCCAAATCCGAACAAAAATGGACCCAAGTGGGTTTATGGCGAAATGCAACACGGCGTTTTCGGCGGCACCGTGACAGTCCTCATGTGGCGCGCCATCGTAGGCGGAGCTCAAGAAATGCGAGGCGAGAAGGAGCGCAGGATTCGTGAGACAGGATATGCCCGATCCTCCGCACCTAAGGAAGACACAACCAATCCGGACGATCCAAATCAAGGTGGAAACGGTTCTCCCGACGATCCTTGGGTTCTGCCTCCGATGCAACCAGGCGAAAACCCACCCGACGCCACTCCCGATCAGGGCGCTCCAGCGGAACCTGGAAAAACCGATCAGCCTCCTCCCAAGCAAGCAGAGCCACCTGCCGAAAAGAAGCCGCCTGAGACAGTGCCGCCCAAAACGACGGGAGGGGAGGCAAGGCATTCCGACCCAGAGTCGAACATGATCTATATCGAGGTTTGCGCTGATTCAGGGATGCGAGCGACCTCCTATTGCCCCGAGAGAGTTCGGCGTGGGTTTGTCAGAGGCACCGAGCCTCGGAAACGCTGCCCTCTGCACGGGCCGTAGGAGCCGTTCTCGATGTCCGTCATCCACACTGAACGAGAGCGCTCCCTCGACGCCAGGCTCCTCATCATTCCCGGCGTGCTCTTCATCGCCTTTATCGCGTTCTTCTTTCGGCTTTGGTATCTGGAAGTCGTTGATGCAGGCGCTCTTGCAGAACGAGCCGCAAACCTCCGCGCGACTTCTGTTTCAGTCGTTGCGCCTCGAGGCATCGTACTTGATCGGAAAAATCGGATGATCGCCGGTGTGCGACCTGAAATCGTCATCTTCGCGGTTCCTGGAGTCATACAGAAACACCCTGAGGTGCTTAAGAAGCTGTCCCACATGGTTGGGACTCCATTAGCGAAGCTGCAGGAGAAAGTCGCCAAAGGCAATTGGCGTCCGTATTTGGCTGTTCCGGTCGTTCGAAACGCGCCGATCGCCGTGGCGACCCGGATCGCTGAAGCGGGGGACCGACTGCCGGGGCTGAGTGTGCAGTCCCAGCCGATGCGATACTACGCTGACACTACGTCCATGGCCCACGTGATGGGTTACGTTTGGACGCCCGACGACAAGGACGTTCGCCGGCTCGAGCGGTCGGGCCGAAAGCCTGCAGAGTACGTCGGCAAGCTGGGGATCGAGTACCAATACGAACTCCAGCTCATGGGAAAGGAAGGCACCGAGCAGCTCGAGGTCGACAATCGCCGCAAGCCATTGCGATCCATCGCGAGCGATAACGCCGTTCCCGGAAGCAGGCTGATTCTCAGCATCGATCTGGAGCTTCAGCGGTACGCCCAATCGCTGCTCGCCGGACGGCGTGGTGCGATCGTTGCGCTAGACCCGTCCAACGGCGAGGTCTTATGTTTGGTCAGCAGTCCCACATATGACTCATCGCTGTTCCAAGGAGGCATCAGCGCGGCGGACTTCAAGGCGCTGCTCGACGATCCGGAGAAACCGCAAATCAATCGAGCCATCAGCGCGGCATACGCTCCAGGTTCGACCTTTAAGATCGTCACGACGATTGCGGCGGTCGAAGCTGGAGTCTTCAACCCCAACATGACGGTGTTCTGCCCGGGTTACCTCCAAGTGGGGAACAAGAAGATCAAATGCCTTGGACATCACGGGGCGATCACCTATCAACGGGCGCTGGCGAAGTCCTGCAACACCTATTTCATGACTCTGGCGCTAAAGGCTGGACCGGACGCCATTCGAAGAGCCTGCCAGGAAGTCGGCTTGGGCAATCGCACTGGGATCGACCTGAGGAGCGAGAGCCGAGGCGTCGTTCCGACCCGAGAGTGGATTCTCAAACACAAACGGCCGCCCGACTGGTACCCGGGCAACACGGCGATCTTTGGCATTGGGCAGGGTGAGATATCGGTGACGCCGCTTCAGATGGCGTCGCTCGTTTCGATCGTCGCCAATGAGGGATTCTCGTTTCAGCCTCACCTACTGCGCGCGCAGGTGCTTCCAGGGCCGGACGCCAAGGTCGTGCCGTTCGATCCGATCGAGTTAGGTCGGGTGGAAGTACCATCCTCAACGTGGGGAATGATCAAGGCCGCGATGCGGCAGGTCATCGATGACGGTACTGCCGGAAAGGCGAGGATTCCCGGGCTGATTTGGGGAGGGAAGACGGGAAGCGCGGAAAACCATATGAAGCAACTCGACACCCACAGCTGGTTCGTGGGAATCGCCCCGCTGGATCGCCCAAAAATCGTCATTGCCGTGCTGGTTGAGAACGCGGGTCACGGCGGCGACGTGGCGGCGCCAATCGCGAAAGACGTCGTCCAGCGCTATTTGTTCCCGCCGGCCAAGAGCGCCAAGGCGCCGTCGAAGACGCCGTCAGC
>JAYROD010000512.1:0-3005 GCA_041911835.1 Fimbriimonadaceae bacterium
CCTACGCGGACGCTCTGCCAAAGATGATCGGCTCCGACGGCAGAATCCACACGAGCTACAACCAGACGGTTGCCGCAACCGGCCGGTTGAGTTCTAACGATCCAAACCTCCAAAACATCCCCATACGCACGGAACTCGGCCGCGAGATTCGCAAGGCATTCACCGCGGCTCCCGGATTCAAGCTCGCGTCATTCGATTACTCCCAGATCGAACTTCGACTCTTGGCCCACTATTGCCAAGATGATGCGCTGGTCGAGGCATTCACCAAAAGGATAGATGTCCATGCGGTGACCGCCGGGCTTATGTTCGGATGCAAGCCGGACGAGGTCACGAAGGAGCAGCGGCGACTCGCGAAGATGCTCAACTACGCAGTTCCGTATGGCGTGACGGACTATGGTCTCGCCGCCCAACTCGGCGAGGGGTTCTCTGTCGCCGAAGCGAAAGCGCTGATACAGCAATACTTCGAACGATTTCCCACGGTCAAGGCGTTCACGGAATCGGTCATCGCCGAAGCACGGTCGAAGGGATTCACGGTAACGCTCTGTGGCAGGAGACGGTACTTCCCCGAGATCCATGCTGCCAACCGCGCCGAGCGCCTCTACTCGGAGCGGCAGGCGGTCAACGCCCCGCTGCAGGGGACTGCCGCCGACATGATCAAGCTGGCCATGATCCGGGTGCGACACACTCTGGGCGCGGCGGCGACGCGCATGCTTCTGCAGGTCCACGATGAACTGGTATTTGAAATGGTCGATGCAGAGCGACCGTTGATCGAAGCGATTCGCGAGGACATGGAGGGGGCCTTGCCCATCCTGGTGCCGATTGAGGTGGACGCCAAAGTGGGCGACAATTGGAGCGATATGGCGGAGGTCCCGGCCAAACGGTGAAGGCTCCGATCCAGGGAATCCATCATGTGACGGCGATTGCCGGCGTCCCCCAGAGAAACCTCGATTTC
This sequence comes from Fimbriimonadaceae bacterium, assembly GCA_041911835.1. Lineage (GTDB taxonomy): Bacteria > Armatimonadota > Fimbriimonadia > Fimbriimonadales > Fimbriimonadaceae > JAYROD01. The sequence continues at coordinate 953 of JAYROD010000512.1, forward strand.
TATGCGAAAACCCTTGGGCTGAGGCTTCTCAAGGTCACGGTCAATTTCGACGATCCTGGAACGTATCACTTCTATTTTGGAGACTCCCAAGGCACCCCGGGGACCATTCTCACTTTCTTCCCGTATGCCGCCGGGCGCCAAGGAGTGCACGGCGACGGCGAGGCGGTGAGAGTCAGCATCGGGATACCCAGAGGAGCGCTCGACTACTGGAGAGATCGCCTGGGGTCGATGGTGACGCCTTTGAGAGAGAAGTTGCGGTTTTCGGACCCAGATGGGATGGCCATCGCGATGGTGGAAATCGATGAGCGGGCGAGCTCGCCTTGGACGGGGACCGATGTGCCTCCAGAGCATCAAATCGTCCGGGTGATTGGACTCGAATTGGCGGAGTCCAATCTGGAGCGCACCGGCACGTTTCTCGAGTCGGAGATGGGGTGGAAACCGGTCTCCGACGTCCCGATGGCCTTTTCAAGTGGAGTCGATTCGATCGAATTGGCACCCCCCAAATCGGAGGATCGAGCGAGAATCGCAGTCGGTTCGATCCATCACGTCGCGTTCCGGCTGCCCGATGATGCCGCTCAGCTGGATTGGAGGACGCACCTGGCGAATGAAGGGTTCCATGTCAGCCCCGTCATGGACCGCGACTACTTCCACTCGATCTACTTCCGAGAGCCGGGCGGCGTGCTCTTCGAGCTGGCAACCGACCCACCGGGATTCACTGTCGATGAGCCGCTCAACGCCCTGGGGACCTCGCTCAAACTGCCGAAATGGCTCGAAGCCCAGCGGTCCAGGATCGAGGCCGTCTTGCCTCCCGTCAAGCTGCCACACGAATACTGATGAACGACCTCGGATTTATCCACCTTTATGCGCCGCCAACGGGCGGGGACACTCTCACGCTGCTGATGCTTCACGGTACTGGAGGAGACGAGCGCAGTCTTTTGCCACTGGGGGCTTCCTTACGACCCACTGCAGGCATACTCAGTCCAAAGGGCAAGGTCCTCGAGAACGGAATGCCACGGTTCTTTCGGCGGTTTGCCGAAGGCGTCTTCGACCTGGAGGATTTGAAGCTCCAGACGTCTGAGCTGGCGCGGTTCTTGCGCGAGGCAGCCACCGAATATGAATTCGACCCGAACAGAGTCATCGCCATCGGTTATTCGAATGGAGCGAATATCGCTGCCAGCGTTCTTCTTTCTCATGCGGAGGCGCTGACTGGCGCCGTGCTGTTCCGCGCAACGCTGCCCTATGAGCCAACCAATCCACCTGAGGCTGACGGCAAAGAGATTCTGGTTTGCGCTGGGGCAAAAGATCCGTTCGCCCCGCGCGATAAGGTCGAACGGCTTATCGAGGTGCTCGAGGCTGGGGGAGCCTCCGTCACCGTCTACTGGCATCCAGGAGGGCACGAACTGAGCTCCTCCGAAGTTGAGTTGGCGTCCGAGTGGATGCAGCGCTTCTAATCGGCCTGCCCGGCGAAGACCCGGATGCCGCTCACCCGCATGGGGGCTTTCGCTCCCCTCGCCATGATCCTGAGGAACCGTCCCCGGACCTGATCGGCCCGGTAAGCCAACGTGATGACCTTGGGCCTCGCCGAATCGGAATCCCTTCTCCAGTAGAGTGCCAAGGGACCATTGAGTTCCTTCGTGTATAGCCGAGCGTCCGTGGCTTTCTGGCCAGTGCCGTATACGTAGATATCGAACGCTGGCCAGACCGAGTCCGTCGCGTTCACCGGCAACTCCAGAGCAACTTCGCCGATCGGCCGGTCCCGTCCCAGATCGATTTCGACCCATGAACCATCCTTGGGGCCAATCTCGGTGTCGGTCTCGTCATTGCCGTCAACAACGGCGGCAAGCTTCGCCGGGAGACTCCCTTCGGAATCAGTGACGATCTTGTTCAGCGCCAAGTCCTGGTCGCGCGCAACGGCGGAATTGGTCAGATTGAATCGCAGGTCAACCATCGCTGCAGCCCCGTTTCCACGATAGGCCTCATCGATGAACCGCCACACAGGTAGCCAAGCCCACTCCGTTGTACCGTGGCTGGTCGCCTTGACGAGGAACAAGCC